>JAQGJF010000726.1 GCA_028290765.1 Tardiphaga sp. | reverse complement strand
CGATTGGCTGGCTGCCGTCTTCCAAGCGCCGAGACTCCTCGGCGGCTTGTCAATTTGAGTTACGTGGCGAGACCAAGGCGGTCAAGCAGCAGACCACCTCTTTACATCGATTGTAAATCGCGCGCCTTGGATTGCGCGCCGGCCGACCTATAAAATAACGATCGTTCACACAATCAGGTACAGCCACCGCAATGTCCGCAGCTTCCGGAGACGATATGACCGGCGACCACCACGACGCCGGCAAGACCTCTCCTGCAGCGAGGTCCGTTACCGTGAGCGGCAATCGCCTGGACAGCCGCGAGCTGTTCGCGACCGAACGCGAGATCATCATTTCACACGGCGAGGATGCCTACCGGTTGCGGCTGACGTCCCTGAACAAGCTCATTCTGACCAAATGATCCGGCCATGACGAACCATCGGAAGCGCCTTTGTGTCGCACTGCAGATTGCCGCCTTCGCTTGCAGCCTGACCCAGAGCGCGACCACGAGGGCTGAAGGCATCGTGGTGCGGGACGCCCGGGATCGCGACGTGATCGTCGAATATCCATCGCGCATCGTCTCGATCGGCGGCGCGATCACCGAGATCCTTTACGCGCTGGGCCTCGAGGATCGTATTACCGGCGTCGACACCACCAGCGTGTATCCGGCGGCGGCGCTGCGCGACAAGCCGAATGTCGGCTACATGCGCCAATTGTCCGCCGAAGGAATTCTCGGTCTCAACCCGCTGCTCATTTTCGCCATGCAAGGCTCCGGTCCGAAGGAGACCATGGATGTGCTGGACGCCGCGAAAGTGCCGCTGGTGCTGGTGCCGGAAACCTTCTCGGAACAGGGGTTGCTCGACAAGATCAAGCTGGTCGGCCACGCCATGGGTGCCGATGCGCGGGCGGCGTGCCTGACAACCGCGGTCGCCGGCGATCTGGCGCAGCTGCGCGAACTTCGCGCCAAGGTGACGAGACCGGTGCGCGTGATGTTCGTGATGTCGCTGCAAAGTGGCCGCACGATGGTGGCCGGTCGCAAGACCGCCGCGAACGAAATCATCAATCTTGCCGGCGCCGTCAATGCGATCGACGGGTTCGACGGCTACAAGATGATCAACGATGAAGCCATCGTCGCGGCGAAGCCGGATGTCGTGCTCTCGATCCAGCGCAGCAGCGAGAGCCTCGATGCGGATCAGGTCTACGCCCATCCGGCCTTCGCGCTGACGCCGGTTGCCACCAACAAGGCTTTTCTGCAGATGGAGGGGCTTTATCTGCTCGGCTTCGGACCGCGAACCGCCGCCGCGGCGCGCGATCTATCGCTGAAGCTCTACCCGTCGCTCGCAGCGGACGCCGCGAAATTCGCGCCGGCCGCGCTCACGGTCAACTGCCGGGGATGACGAAAGCCGTCAGCCCTCAGCGATCGATGCGCCCAAAGGCTCCGCTCACCCTCGTCGGCCTGCTCGTCGTGCTTGGCGGCGCCGCGGTCGTCGCGTTGACGGTGGGCGCCGCCGGGATTCCGATCGCCCGGCTTCCGGCCGCGCTGGGTCTTTGGGTCGACAGCCCGGCCCATCCGCTGACCGGAAGAGACCAGTTGGTGCTGTGGTCGATCCGAATTCCGCGAATCGCCGCCGCGGCCATGGTCGGAAGCCTGCTCGCGGTGTCCGGCGCCATCATGCAGGGACTGTTTCGCAACCCGCTCGCCGATCCGGCGCTGGTCGGGGTTTCCAGCGGCGGCGCGTTCGCGGCCGCCGCGTCGATCGTCTTCACCGACAGCCGATTCGGCGAAAGCTTCCGCTTCCTGCAGAACGAACTGCTGCCGCTGTCGGCCTTCCTGGGCTCGCTGGCGACGACGGTGGTGCTTTACGCCATTGCGAGCCGGGCCGGACGCACCTCGATCGCGATTTTCCTGCTGGCGGGACTGGCGATCGCCGCCATCGCCAATGCCGGCATCGGGCTTCTGGTATTCATCGCCGACGACCGTCAGTTGCGCGACATCACGTTCTGGCTGCTGGGCTCGTTGAGCGGCGCCACCTGGGCCAAAGCCGCGACCATCGCGCCGGTTCTGGCCGTCGCATTGACCGCCTGCGCGGCGATCGCGCGCGGGCTCGATGTGCTGGTGCTCGGCGAGGCCGAGGCTTTTCACGCCGGCGTCGACGTGGAGCGGCTGAAGCGCATCTCGATCGTGATGGTGTCGGCCATGACCGGTGTGGCGGTATCGATCTGCGGCGTCGTGGGATTCATCGGCATCGTGGTGCCGCATCTGTTGCGGCTGGTGATCGGTCCGGCGCACCGGCTGCTGCTGCCGGCCTCGGCGCTGCTCGGCGCCATTCTGCTGGCCGGCGCCGATACGCTGGCCCGGACCATCGTCGCACCGGCCGAAATGCCGATCGGCATCCTGACCGCGGCGATCGGCGCCCCGTTCTTCCTGGCGATGCTGCTGCGCCAGCGCGGACTGGCCGGGCTGTGACCGCCGTGATCGAGGCCAGTGCGGTCACGTTGGCCATCGGCAACGCGACGCTGGTCGACGCCATCGACCTGCGCATCACCGCCGGCGAGATGATCGCGATCGTCGGGCCGAATGGCGCGGGCAAGTCGACGTTGTTGCGGCTGTTGTCCGGCGATCTGCGCGCGACAAGCGGCGCAGTCCGGCTGAAACAGCGCGACATCGGCGCCTACCCGCCGCGCCAGTTGGCCCTGCATCGCGCCGTGCTGTCGCAACATGTCAGCGTCACCTTTCCCTTCACGGTCGAGGAGATCGTGGCGATGGGCGCCGGCGAAAGCAGCCCCGCCGCGGCGCGGCCGCTGGTCGAGGAAGCTTTGCAGGAGGTCGGCTTGAACGACTTCCGCCACCGAAAACTTCCGACGCTGTCCGGCGGCGAGCAGCAGCGCGCGCATCTCGCCCGCGTGCTGGTTCAGCTCGCCTGCGGCGAAGCGGTTCACGGCCCCGGCCTGCTGCTGCTCGACGAACCGACCTCCAGCCTCGACATGCGCCACCAGCTCGATCTGGTCGAAACCGCGAGAAGCC
>JAQGJF010000697.1 GCA_028290765.1 Tardiphaga sp. | reverse complement strand
AGTTCTTCCTTTGTGGCTCCTGGATTGCTTCGCTTCGCTCGCAATGACGGGGCTGGTGTCGCCGACTTAGCTTAACCTCGGTCCGCCCCAGAGCGTTCCTTCCGGCCGCCGCGCTCTCAAAACAGTTTCGGGAGCAGCATCGCCACCCGCTCGCGATAGCGGCGGTATTCGTCGCCGAAGATCGATACCAGGTCGCGCTCCTCAAGATAGATTCCGACGAAGATGTAGGCCGTGGTGACCGCCGCAAAAAGCAGGTGTCCCTGCGTCATCGTCGGCGTCGACCAGAAGGCGATGATGAAGCCGAGATAGATCGGATGCCTGATCAGGCGATACAGGCCGGGCGTCTTGAACGTCGCCGGCGCAATCATGCGGCCGGCGAAATTCGTCACCACCTGCGTCAATCCGAACAGCTCGAAATGACTGATCAGGAATGTGCTGTAGAGCACGATGAGCCAGCCAATGAACTGTCCCGCGATCATCGCGCCGGCACCAACCGGATTCTCGATGTGCCAGACGATCGCGGGGATGGGTCGCCATTGCCAGTAGAGCAGCAGCAACGCCAGGCTGGCGAGCAGTACATAGCTGCTGCGTTCGATCGCCGGCGAAGCGAAACGGGCGAAGACCCGCTTAAAACCCTGCCGCGCCATGCCGCTGTGCTGAACGGCGAAGATCGACATCAGCAGCAGGTTGATCACGAGCGCGCTTGAAAGCGGCGACGCCGGACCCGTGTCGATGTTCTTGGGTACGATCATTTGCGACACGAAGCCGACGGCATAAAGGAACGAGACGAGGAAGATCAGGTAGGCGACCATCCCGTAACACAGAGCCACGCTCCTCGAGGCGAACGTCAGCACCGACGGCGCTTCGCGTTCGCCTGGCTGGGATTGAAATGTATTGGTCATAAACGCCTCCTAATGGATGTTGATTACCGTCGGTTGAAAATATGCGGTTCGTCAGGACAATTCGGATTGTCGCGACTCCTGTCGGTTCTGTTCGCAATCGGCCAGGGCGTCGCCGACCTGATAGCGACAGATGCCGATGTCCTGCAGATCACGGTCGTTGAAATGGCGCTGCACGACCAGCGCGGCCTGGCGCTCGCGTCGGGCAATCGCCGCGGCAATCCAGCGGTTGACGTGACGGCCGAGCTGCGCGAGAAAAATGGAAAATCGTCTGCGAATAAGAATAAAAGGGGTGGTGGTCGCAATATCTGAAAACATGGTCATGGCGGAGCCTCGATTGACGGCATGGTGTTCGTTGTGCCGGCCTCGCGGCATGCGAGGACGCAGGCAGCATGCACGGTTGGTGCGATCGAGACTGTGAGAAGACTGCGATTTGTTCTCCAGACGATGTCGAGATGTTCTCCAGATCCAATTGCGGCGTAGCTGTGGTGACGCAGAGGGCCAGGTATTCGTCGCGTGAGGCCCGGAATGCGGCAGACCGTCGGAGCCGGAACAGTCAGATGCCGCGCATGCGCGCTTCCATGCCCGGGCGCGATGCCATATCGTGGTGGCGAATCGCCGATAGCGCCCTGTGATGAATGAATTCCTTGTCTCCGCGAGTCCCTGGATCGGCGCCACCGGCGCGGTGCTGACGACGATCTGCTGGCTGCCGCAGGCGATCCGGGTGGTCCGCCACAAGGACACCCGCGCGATCTCTCTGACCGCCAATCTGATCTTTGGCCTCGGCCTGATCTGCTGGCTGATCTATGGCATCGCCATCGTCGACTGGCCGCTGATCGGGGCCAACGCGATTTCGGTGGTGTTCACATCGGTCATCGTGGCGATGAAGCTTCGCTACGGCTAATCTCTGCGTCCGCCGCCGCCCTGCGCAGGCAATCCCGGCACAGGCAATCCTCGCCCGCGACCGGCATCGGCAGCACGGCGGTTTCCGCCGCGCACCAGCATTGACCCGACAGGTCGCAGGAAAATTCCGTTCCGCATCCGGAACAGACGAGGCGGCGGGCGGCGGCTTGCAACGGATTTCCTAACCGATTTGTCATGCGGCGGGCCAGGTTTCGACCGGGTTTTTCATGTCGGGTTCATCCGGGACGGCAGTATAATCCGCCGCGTCTGCTGCTTCGAGACAATTCGTTCAAACGCCGGGGAAGATCGATGGCCCGCGATCCGCAAGCCGCACTGGTTGCGCTCAATCGCTTCGGCTTCGGCGCGCGCGGCGGGTCGTCGGGCGATTTCGTCAATGCGGCGTCCGATCCGCGCGGATTCGTCAAGGCCGAGCTGAGCCGCCCCAATGGGGCGCTGCTGGAAGCATCGGGGCTGCTGCCGACAGCGGCGCTCGGGCAGGCGATGTTCGATTACCAGGCGCAGGTGCGGGCGCAGCGGGAACTTGGCGCCCCGAAGGCGAAGCCGGACGCCGGCATGGCGGACACCCAGGCGCGGATGATGGAGAGGGCGGGCGAGGCGGTTCAGAACGCGGCATCCGAATCGGTGATGGCGGGCAACGCGGTGGCGATGGCGCCGCGCGTCGCACCGGCGGTCGGCACCGCTTCGCCGCCACCCAATCCGCAACCGCTTAATGTGATCCAGAAAACCTACCGCGCCGAAGCGCTGGCGCGGATTCAACGCGCCTCGATCGTCGAGTGCGGTTTCGTCGAACGGCTGGTGGTGTTCTGGTCCAATCATTTCTGCATTTCCGCCGGCAAGGGCGAGCCGACCCGGATCTGGGCCGGCTCGTTCGAGCGCGAAGCGATCCGGCCCTATGTGCTCGGCCGGTTCGGCGACATGCTCAAGGCGGTCGAGCAGCATCCGGCGATGCTGTTCTTTCTGGACAACCAGCAATCGCTGGGTCCGGATTCGCGTGCCGGACAAAACCGCAAGCGCGGGCTCAACGAGAACCTCGCCCGCGAGATCATGGAGCTGCATACGCTCGGCGTCGGCGGCGGCTATTCGCAGGAGGATGTCACGACGCTGGCGCGGATCATCACCGGATGGAGCTTCGCGGGCCGCGAAGGCAGGCTCAGGACACCGGGCAGCTTCGTGTTCAACGCCAATGCGCACCAGCCCGGACCGCAGCGGCTGCTCGGCAAGAGCTACGAGAACACCGGCGTCACCCAGGGCGAGGCGGCGCTGGCGGATATCGCGCGGCATCCTTCCACCGCAAAATTCATCGCGGCCAAATTCGCGCGTCACTTCGTCGCCGACGATCCCCCGCCGGCGCTGGTGGCACGGCTGGAGGGCGTGTTCCGCAAGACCGACGGCGATCTCAAGGCGTTGTCGCTGGCACTGCTGGATGCCGACGAGGCCTGGCAGGCGCCGCTGAGCAAGATGCGGACGCCCTACGAATATCTGATCGCCACCGGCCGGCTGCTGGCGCGGATTCCCGATGACCCGGGACGCGCGCTCGGCAGCCTCAACGTGCTGGGTCAGCCCTTGTGGACTCCGTCCGGGCCGAACGGATTCGCCGATACCAATGCCGCATGGGCGGTGCCGGAAGGCATGAAGCTGCGCCTCGACATCGCCGCGCAGACGGCGTCGCGCATCGCCGACAGCGTCGATCCGCGCGATCTGCTGGAAGTGGTCGCGGCGGATGCCGCCTCGACGGAAACAAGGCGGACCATCGAGCGGGCGGAATCGCGGCAGCAGGCGCTGGCGCTGTTGCTGATGTCGCCGGAATTCCAGAGGAGATGACGATGGATTGCTGCGAAAGCCGGACATCGCCCGCGGCGACGCGGCGCGCGCTGCTGCTCGGCGGCGCCTCGTTTGCCGCCTGGGCCTATCTGCCGAAATTCGCCCGCGCCGCCGATGGCCGCGATCCGCGGCTGATCGTTATCATCCTGCGCGGCGCGCTGGACGGCCTTGCGACAGTGGCGCCGGTCGGCGACCCCGATTATGCCGGCCTGCATGGTTCGATCGCGCTGGCCCCGGACGGCCCGCATGCGGCGATCCTGCTGGATTCGTTTTTTGCGTTGCATCCGTCGATGCCGGAATTTTCCCGGATGTACAAAGAAAAACACGCCGCGGTGGTTCACGCGGTGGCGACGCCCTATCGCGACCGTTCGCATTTCGACGGCCAGGACGTGCTCGAAAGCGGGTTTGCCGGGCCGGGGCGGGTGCAGTCCGGCTGGCTCAACCGCGCGCTGGAAGCGCTGCCGCGGGGCGAGCGGGTGATGAGCGGGGCTGTGAGTGCTTTGGCCGTCGGTCCGACTGCGCCGTTGGTGTTGCGCGGCGCGGCGCCGACCGTCGGCTGGGCGCCGGTGACCTTGCCGAACGCCGCCGACGACACCGCAATGCGCCTCGTCGAACTCTACAAGCATCGCGATCCGGCGCTGGCAGCGGCGTTGTCGCAGGGCCTGCAGCTCGACAAGATCGCGCAGGGCGACGACATGAAGCCGAAGCCGAACACCAATGCGATCGGCGCGATGCGGCTGGTGGCGCGCGGCGCCGCCAAGCTGATGGCCGCGGATGACGGGCCGCGGATCGCCGCGCTGGCGTTCGACGGCTGGGACACCCACGCCAATGAAGGCGGCCCGGTCGGCCGCCTGGCGCAGCTGTTGTCGGGCCTCGACGGCGCGCTGGCGGATTTCGAAAGCGGCCTCGGCGCGCACTGGCGCGACACCGTCGTGGTGGTGGCGACCGAATTCGGCCGCACCGCCAGGATCAACGGCACTGCCGGCACCGATCACGGCACCGGCACCGTGGCGCTGCTCGCCGGCGGCGCGGTCAAGGGCGGCCGCGTCATTGCCGATTGGCCGGGACTGAAACCAGCCAGTCTCTACGAAGGCCGCGACCTCGCGCCGACCACGGATCTGCGCGCGGTGATCAAGGGCGTGCTGCACGATCATCTCGGTGTCGCCGAGCGCGTGCTGGCGGAAACGGTGTTTCCGGATAGCGCGAGCGTGAAGGCAGCGAAGGGGTTGGTGGGGTAACCACTCACTCCGCCGTCATCCTGAGGTGCCGTCGCTCTTGCGACGGCCTCGAAGGATGGGAACGGGACTCGTGGCCATCCTTCGAGACGCCGCGCAAGCGCGCGGCTCCTCAGAGGGTGTGATTTTTT
>JAQGJF010000628.1 GCA_028290765.1 Tardiphaga sp. | reverse complement strand
TCTGGCGTGCAGTAAGACCTTGTTTTACGGGGCTTTCTCGAAGCCGTTTTAATATGGCGGAGAGGGAGTGATTCGAACCCAAGATATCCTTGCAGACACCGGGACCGGCCTGCCATTTTTTCGAAGGTGCTCCGCAAATCTGCAAGTGGAAGCGCTGTCACCAAAAGAAATTCATGGATGGCCAGGACAAGAGCCCGGCGATGACGGACGAGGGGGCACCCCCTCACTTCAACTCAAATCGAAAAGCTCGTCCCGCACCCGCACGACGCCGTCGCATTCGGGTTCACCACTCGGAAGGACGCCCCGATCAGGTCGTCGACGAAATCGACTTCCGAGCCGGCCAGGAACGGCACCGAGGCGGGGTCGACCAGCACCACGGCGCTGTCGCGGGCGATCACCAGGTCGTCGGCGGCCTGGTCGCGGTCGACGTCGAATTTGTACTGGAAGCCGGAGCAGCCGCCGCCCTCGACGCTGATGCGCAGCATGGCGCCGCCACCCTCGACCTTGAGGATTTCCCCGATGCGGCGGGCGGCCCGCTCGCTGATGGTGACGCTGCCTGTCATGACTTCTCTCCGAAATCCACTGGGCTCGCTGGAGCCCATTTGGCGGGCCTAAAGCTTTGAATTACCCGCCAGCCATAGTTAAGTGCGCCGGGCTGCGGAATCAAACGCTTAAACGGGATAAAACCACGTGTCGGTCGGAATGGCTGCTCCTCGCTCCGCCTATGCCTGCGATCCCGGCCGCAGCCGGGGCCGGCTGTTCGACGAGCCGCCGAGCAAGACCCGCAGCGCCTTCCGGCGCGATTGCGACCGGGTGATCCATTCCACCGCTTTCCGCCGCCTGAAGTACAAAACCCAGGTCTTCGTGTTCCATGAAGGCGATCATTACCGAACCCGGCTGACCCACACCCTGGAAGTGGCGCAGATCGCCCGCGCGCTGGCGCGGCAGCTCGGCCTCGATGAAGACCTCACCGAATCGCTGGCGCTGGCCCATGACCTCGGCCATCCGCCGTTTGGGCATGCCGGCGAGCGGGCGCTCGATCAATGCCTCAAGGACCATGGCGGGTTCGACCACAACGCCCAGAGCCTGCGGGTCGTGACCGCGCTGGAACATCGATATCCCGACTTCGACGGCCTCAACCTGACCTGGGAAACGCTCGAGGGCATCGTCAAGCACAATGGACCGCTGACCGACAAGGCCGGAACCCCGGTCGGACGCTACAGCGGCCACGCCGTGCCGTCGGGCATTGCCGATTACAACCGGACCCTCGATCTGGAACTGTGGAGCTTCGCGTCGCTGGAGGCGCAGGTGGCGGCGCTCGCCGACGATATCGCCTATGACGCCCACGACATCGACGACGGCCTGCGCGCCGGGCTGTTCACCGTCGACGACCTCCGGATCATGCCGCTGACGGCGGCGATGATCGCCGTCATCGACGCCCGTTATCCGTTGCTGGACGAGAGCCGCCGCGGCGCCGAACTGGTGCGCGAGCTGATTTCCTATTTGATCGGCGCGGTGGTGTCGGAAGCCGGCAGGCGCCTGATCGTGGCCCAGCCAGCCTCGGTCGAGGCGGTCCGCCACCACGGCGAAGCGCTGATTGCCTTTCCGGCGCAAGCGGCGGCCGCCGAGGCGGCGATCAAGGCGTTCCTGAAGGAGCGGATGTACCGGCATGACCGGATCATGCGGGTCATGGGGGAGGCGGAATGCATCCTGTTCGACCTGTTCGCGCGCTATCAGAGCGCGCCGCAGGATCTGCCGGCGGAATGGCTGCCGCCGAGCCACGCCGCGCCCGAATCCGAGGCCGAGCAGGCGCGGCGGATCGGGAATTTTATTGCCGGAATGACCGACCGTTTCGCCATCACCGAGCATATCAGGCTCTTTGACTCAACTCCCGAATTACGTTAGGCGACGCCGTTAAGTATCTATCGGGTAGGTGAAATTTATAGTTTGGCACGTAGCCCGGATGAGCGGAGCGATATCCGGGGTTTGTCCCGCATATCGCTCCGCTCATGCGGGCTACTTGCTGGCTGCCCGGAGAGGACTGCAAAGAATTGCAGCCGATCGACCGTGAACCAGCTATCCATCCTCCCAATGTCTGCGCCGGAATGGTCCGGCGCTCTTTTCTGGTTCCAGTGACGCCCATGGCCGATTCTCCGTCTCCGCATCTGTTCGCCGATGTCCTCGCCCGCGTCCACGCGGTCTGCGCCGCGCTGGTGGCGGAAGGCGTGCTGCCGGCCGGCATCGATCTGGCGCGCGTGGTGGTCGAGCCCACCAAGGATGCGTCGCATGGCGACATGGCGACCAATGCCGCGATGGTGCTGGCGAAGGACGCCAGGGCCAAGCCGCGCGACCTCGCCGAAGCGATCGCCGGCAAGATGCGCGCCGATGAATTGATCGCGTCCGTCGATGTCGCAGGGCCAGGTTTCATCAATCTCACTTTGAAGAATTCGGCATGGGCCGACGCCTTGCGCACCGTGCTGCGCGAAGGCGCGGCCTTCGGCAAAAGCGGCGTCGGCAAGGCTGAGAAGGTCAATGTCGAATATGTCTCGGCCAATCCGACCGGCCCGATGCATGTCGGCCATTGCCGCGGCGCCGTGTTCGGCGATGCGCTGGCGAGCCTGCTGGCCTTTGCGGGTTACGACGTCACCCGCGAATACTACATCAACGATGCCGGCGCCCAAGTCGACGTGCTGGCGCGCTCGGCGTTCCTGCGCTACCGCGAGGCGCTGGGCGAGGATATTGGCGCGATCCCGGAAGGGCTTTATCCGGGCGATTATCTGAAGCCGGTCGGGCAGGCGCTGGCCGCCGAGCACGGCGACGGACTGCTGAAGATGACCGAGGGGGCATGGCTGCCGATCGTGCGCGCCAAGGCGATCGCCATGATGATGGACGAGATCAAGGGCGATCTTGCCGCGCTCAACATCGAGCACGAGGTTTTCTTTTCCGAGCGCTCGCTGATCGATACCGGAAATAACCGGGTCACGGAAACCGTCGACTATCTTCGTTCCAAGGGGGACGTCTATGAGGGTCGGTTGCCGCCGCCGAAGGGCGGACCGGTCGAGGATTACGAAGACCGCGAGCAGACGCTGTTTCGCGCCACCGCCTATGGCGACGATGTCGACCGGCCGCTGATGAAATCGGACGGCTCCTATACCTATTTCGCCTCCGACATCGCTTACCACAGGAACAAGCTCGACCGCGGCTTTCGCAACATGGTCGACGTCTGGGGCGCCGACCACGGCGGCTACATCAAGCGGGTGCAGGCGGCGATCAAGGCCGTCACCGCGGGCCAGGCCACGCTGGATGTGAAGATCGTGCAACTGGTCAGGCTGCTGCGCAACGGCGAGCCGGTGAAGATGTCAAAACGGTCCGGCGATTTCGTCACGCTGCGTGAAGTCGTCGACGAGGTCGGTTCCGACGCGGTGCGCTTCATGATGCTGTTCCGCAAGAACGACGCGGCGCTGGATTTCTACCTCGCCAAGGTCATCGAGCAGTCAAAGGACAACCCTGTTTTTTATGTCCAATA
>JAQGJF010000623.1 GCA_028290765.1 Tardiphaga sp. | reverse complement strand
CTTTGGCCGGTGGCCACCGGCCAAAGCGCTCAGTCGCTTCCATCGCACATTTTCTGCAATGTTCAGATACAAGGGGGTTGATGCGCCTCGGCTTGCACGAACGCCCCCTCACCCGGAGCCCTCGCTTCGCTCGGACTCCGACCTCTCCCCGCGCGCGGGGCGAGGTGAAGCGCGAGCTTACGCCGCCGACCAGCCGCCATCGATCGGGATCACAGCGCCCGTGATGTCGCGGCCGGCGGGGCCGCACAGGAATGCGATCATCGCACCGACGTCTTCGAGCCGAACGAAACGACCACTCGGCTGGCGTTCCTTCATGTATTCGCGCACCGCGTCCGCATGCGACAATTGCTGGGCCGCCGCCAGTTCCGCGATCCGGCTGGCGATCGCCGGCGTCGGCAGCGTGCCGGGGCTCACCGCGTTGCAGGTGATGCCGGTGCCGGCGGTTTCCAGCGCCACCGCCCGGGTGAGACCGAGGATTCCGGTCTTGGTGGTGACGTAGTCGACGCGGTTCCTGGCGCCGCGCTGGGCGTATTGCGACGAGAGATTGATGATGCGGCCGAAGTCGCGCGTGCGCATGCCCGGCAACGCGCGCTGAATGATATGCAACGGCGCGGTAAGATTGACCGCCAGCGAGCGCTGCCAGTCGTCGAGCCCGAACTGCTCGACCGGCGCGAAGTGTCGGACCACGGCGTTGTTGACGACGACATCGGGTCCGTCGAACGCATCGGTCGCGAAGCGCATCAGCCGGACCACCGCAGCAGCGTCGGCCAGATCGGCCTGGCAATAGGCCGCCGCGACATGATGGCGCGCTTCCAACGCATCGCAGATCGGCTGCATCGCCTCGGGATCCTCGAGCCCGTGCAGGACGATATTGAATCCCGAGGCAGCCAGGCTCTCCGCCACGGCGTGGCCGAGCCCGCCGCTGGAACCGGTCACCAGAGCGGACCGACGCGACGTATCCATCAGGCGCGGCTCATGCGCGGCGCCACGTCGAGCCGGATGGCGATGCCGTCGAGCTCGGCGGATGGCGCCGGGTACAATTCCATCACCTGTGGATCGTGGCCGGGAATGATGTGGTCCGGACTGTCGGCCAATGCGCGCACGGTGCGAAATCCTTCCATCATGTCGCCGACGCTGTAGACCGTCGGAAACGGCCTGCCGCCTTCCAGATTGTCGTAATAATGCGTCGCATCCGACGCCACCACCACCCAGCCCCGCGCGGTCCAGACCCGCACGATCTGCAATCCTTTGGAGTGCCCGCCGACCCGGTGCAGCGTCAGGCCGGGGGCAAGCTCCGAAAAGCCATCATGAAACGCCACCCGATTGGCGTAGACGGCGCGAACGAAGCCGACGACGTCTTCGACATCATAAGGGTGGCGAAGATACGGATGGCACATGCAGCGGCCGGTGGCATAGGCTGCCTCTGCGTCCTGGGCGTGAAAACAGGCGCGTGGGAAATCGCCGAGCGAACCGGCATGGTCGTAATGCAGATGGGTCAGGATGATCTGATCGACGCGGCCGGGATCGATGCCGATGGCACGCACGCCGTCGGCCGGGAGCCGCAGCAGGGTCCGGCCCCGCTCGGCCGCGGAGGTCGGGTTGAAGCCGGTATCGATGACGAACAGCTTGTCAGAGCGCCGCGCTACCCAGACGAAATATTCCAGGTTGCGGCCGGCCTCGTGCGGATCGGCACCGATGAAATTATCGGTGGCCCGGCGACCGGTATGCCGGCCATAGCGGATCGCGAACAGCTCAAAGGGCTCGACGCCCGCCATCGATGCCGCGCCCATGATTTACCTCGTTTTGCCTTGACGTTCGACGATCTGGTTCAATTGCGTGACAAGTTGCGTCGACACCTCGATCGCATTTTCGTCGCGTCGCCGCTGTCGTTCCACGCGTGACCGGTCGAACGGCATGCGAACCGGTCCGCCGCCGGCGACCGGTCGCGCCGAGCGAACCGCATCCGCATAAGCCGATACGTTGTCGCGAAATGTCTCCGCCGGCCCCATCAGGTCCGGGCGCATCGCCACGATGACGAAGCCGAACCCGGCCAGCTCGGGCGGAATCGGCGGGGAGCCGGCCATGATGCCGAGCAGTTGCACCACGATGCCGAGGCCGGAGCCCTTGTGGCCGCCCCAGGCCGCGAAGGCGCCGGCCAGAGCCGCGGCTGGGTCGCGCGTCGGCTGGCCGTCGGAATCGAAGGCGACGTTTTCCGGGAGCTGCTGGCCGAGACGGCGCGCCAGTGTCACCTCGGCGTGAATGATTGCCGAAGTGCCGACATCCCAGATCACGGGCTCGTCGGCGCTCGGAAAACCGAAGCAGATCGGATTGGTGCCGAACCTGCCTTCGGTGGCACCGTGGGGCGCGACCCATGGCGAGGTGTTGGACGCGATCACGCTGAGCAGCCCGCGCGCGGCAGCCATTTCCGCATAGTAAGAAAGCATCCCAGTGTACCAGGTGTCGCTGGCGCCGACCACAGCGATGCCCACAGCCTCCGCCTTCTCAATCGCGAGCAGGGTCGCCCGGTGCGCGACGATGTAACCGAGATGGTCGCCGCCATCGAGTTTGGCCGAGACCGGCGTCTGGTGAAGAATGCTGATCGGGCGGCGGCGATCGCCGGTCGAGGCGAGACGCTCGGCAACGCTGATGGCGCGCGCGAGGCCGCCATAACCAAGCCCGCGCAGCTCGCAATCGATCAGGTGATCGGCGATCAGCGCCGAGTCAGCGGCATCGTGGCCGAGCGCCGCCATCGCGCGCGCGGCAAGGCCATGGGCTTCGTTGATGGTGAGTTTCATTTCATATTCCGGCGAGATCGCGTTCTGCACCTCTCCCCGCGTGCGGGGAGAGGTCGGAGTCCGAGCGAAGCGAGGGCT
>JAQGJF010000557.1 GCA_028290765.1 Tardiphaga sp. | reverse complement strand
GAGGGGCAGGGCCCCTAAGAACGGCGCTGGCCGGAATTGCCAAGTTCCAGAGTCGATCGCGCCAGTTTTGCCACGTAAGATGAGGCAGGCCGAGCTCTGCAGCTACAGTTTGTGCGCTTCTCGGCGCTACTGACCAAATGTGGGTAATTGAAAGCCCCGCCGGAGGGATACGGTGATCGCCGCGCCAGACCAGCAGATCTCGTTGAGCGACCCGGAATGCGCGGTCGATGGCCACCAGCGGTCGAGGCAGCGGGATCGTCGGCTACAATGTGCAATCGGCCTTCGATGCGAAGCATCATCTGATCGTGGCCCACGAGGTCACCAATGTTGGCCACGACCGCGATCAACTCTCGGCCATGGCCGGCCAGGCCAAGGCAGCCATGGGCGCGGAGGCGCTCGATGTTCTGGCTGACCGCGGCTACTTCAAGGGCGAGGAGGTTCTGGCCTGCGAACCCCTCGGCGTCACGCCCTACGTCCCCAAGCCGCTGACGTCAGGGTCGAAGGCTAAGGGCCGGTTCGGCAAGCAGGACTTCATCTACATCGCCGAAGACGAGGCCTATCGCTGTCCCGCCGATCAACGCCTGACACGACGTTGCAGCTCGGTGGAAAACGGCATGGATCTGCATGTCTACTGGACCACGACGTGTGACGCCTGCCCGCTGAAGACCCAATGCACGAGCGGCAAAAGAGCGCCGCATCAAATGCTGGAAGCATGAAGCGGTTGTCGACGCCATGCAGGATCGGCTCGACCGCAAGCTCGACGCCATGCGCATCCGCCGCGCCACCGTCGAGCACCCGTTCGGCGACGCTCAAGGCCTGGATGGGCGCAACCCACTTCAAGACCAAAACCCTCGAAAAGGTCCGAACGGAGATGAGCCTCTACGTTCTCGCCTACAATCTGAAGAGAGTGATCGCCATCTTGGGCGCTGTGCCGTTGATGCAGGCGATGCGGGCCTGAGAAGGAGCCCACTCCACTCGGCCAGTCCGTCGAAGGCCGACGATAGGAACCTATCGCCACCAGATCCCGCACCGATCACGCAGCAGCGTTTTTACACAGCCTCGGTCGATACCGTTGAAAAACTCGACTCGGATCTCGGCTCGGCTGTCAATCATGATCGCTCCTCCGAACCGGGCCTGCGTTAATGCTCCTTCCAGCCACCACCGAGCGCCTTGTATAGGGTTATCGAGTTCTGCAGCTGAGCGAGCTGCAGGCTGATCAGCGTCAGCCGCGCGTTCAGCAGCGAGTTCTGAGCCACCAGAACATTCAGGTAGTTGTCGGCACCGTTGCGGAACCGCATGTCCGCCAAATTGTAGTAGCGCGTAGCAGCGTCGACTAAACGCTGCTCGGCGGCGACTTGGTTGACGTAGGTGGTGTGGCCGGCCAGGGCGTCTGCGACGTCGTGGAATGCTGATTGGATGGCCTTTTCGTAATCGGCCACCTCGGCGCGTTCCTCGACCTTCGCGATGTCGAGATTGGCCTGGTTCCTTCCCGCATCGAAGATCGGCAGGCTGACGGACGGCTCGAACAGCCAAAGGCTCGAGCCTCGGGCGAACAGGTGCTGCAGGCCGCTGCTGGCGGTACCGTACTGCGCGGTCAGCGTGATCTGCGGGAAGAAGGCCGCCCGCGCCGCGCCGATATTGGCGTTCGCTGCCAACAAGGTGTGCTCGGCGGCGCGGATATCCGGGCGGCGCTCCAGCAGGTCTGCCGGAAGCCCGGCGGGCAGCGCGGGGAAGGCCGGCTCCGAGCCGAGCCCGGCTTCGGCATTCATGCGCGCCACGAGCGAGTCCGGCAGCGGTGCACCGACTAGCACCACCAGCTCATCCATGTCCTGAGCAACCTGCCGGCTATACTGCGCGACGTTGGCCTCTGCGGTGCGCAATGTCGTCTCGGCTTGGGCAACATCCTGCGCGTTAGCTGTGCCACGCTCGGTCCTCATCTGCGTCAGCCGCAGCGAGTCGCCCTGGACCTTGACCGTGTCCTCCGATACCGCGAGCGCGTCGCGGTCGGCCAGCCAAGTGAGATATTCGGAGCCCACCTGAGCCACGAACGAGATCTGCGTGGTGAGCCGCGTCTCGGCGTTGCTGAGATACGTCTCCGCCGCTCCCTTGGCCTGGCTACGGATGCGCCCGAACAGGTCCAGCTCCCAAGACACCGCGCTCAACCCTATGCTGTACTCGCGAACATTCACGGAGGAGGCGAACTGTCCAAGGCCCTCGACTTTGGCAGGTGTACGGGACCGTTGGAGACCGGCAGTAGCGTCGATCGTCGGGAACAGGCTCGCGCGGTCAGATTGGTATTGCGCCTGCGCTTGCACAACGTTCAGCGCCGCGACGCGCAGGTCGCGGTTGTTCGCGAGGCTCAAGGCGACCAGCTCCTGCAACACCGGGTCGGTGAAGAAGTCGCGCCAACCCAGCTCCGATGCGGGCGCGACGGCGCCCTGCCCGGGATTGGCAGCCTCCTCGGCGGGCCCGTTTGGCCACTGTGTCGCGACCGGCAGCGCCGGGCGGTGATAGTCGGGGATCAAGCTGCACCCGGCGAGGCCAGCAAAGAGCACGATCATTGCGGGAGAAGAGGCGCGCATTGCTCAGGCCCTCTGACCGGCATCGGGCGTGACGTGGGCGGGCGACGGCCGTGGCTTCACCCGGAACAGCCGCAGCACCGCAACGAAGAAGACCGGGACGAAGAAGATGGCCAGCACCGTGGCGCTGAGCATGCCGCCGACCACGGCGGTGCTGATCGCGATCCGGCTCGCTGCGCCGGCGCCCATGGCGATCGCCAGAGGGAAGGTGCCGAACACGAAGGCGATCGAGGTCATCAGAATGGGCCGCAGCCGCTCCTGCGCCGCCTTGACGGCGGCATGCACCAAGGGGGTGCCGGCATCGAAAAACGCCCTGGCGAATTCCACGATCAGGATCGCATTCTTGACCGCCAAGCCGACGGTAGTGAGCAGTCCCACCTGGAAATAGACGTCGTTGTCGAGGCCGCGGGTCAGCGTGGCTATGATCGCGCCGATGACGCCGAGCGGCACGACCAGCAGCACCGAGATCGGGATCGGCCAGCTTTCATAGAGTGCCGCCAGGCACAGCAGGATCACGGTGAGCGAGATGGCATAGAGCGGGCCGGTCTGAGAACCCGCCTTCTGCTGCTCGTAGGAGAGGCCGGTCCATTCGTAGCCGATGCCGTGCGGCAACTGGGCGATCAGCTTTTCCATCTCCCGCATCGCCGCGCCGGAGCTTTGGCCGGGCGCCGACTGGCCCTGCACCTCGAGCGACGGCTGGCCGTTGTAGCGGCCGA
>JAQGJF010000555.1 GCA_028290765.1 Tardiphaga sp. | reverse complement strand
ATCACCCTGATATCCTTGCGCAGCGTATGCAGGAGATGCGCGAGCCCGAACGCGGTCTTGCTGGAGGCGCTCGACAGCATCACGCTGCGCGCGCCGTAAAACGCGTTCTCCGCCAGAAAATCGTCGACCAGAAACGACAGCATGAACAGCGGCCGCAGCAGCGCCTGGTAATCGCCCTGACGGCCGGCGAAGGCTGGATCGTCGCTGACGCGCGCATAGGCGTTGTAGACTGGTGCCACCCCTGGCGATGCGCGGCGCCGTCGCGCAGGCCGCGCTTGCCGACGTCGGCGGCTTCCATCACCAGATGCGTGGCCATCGGGAAATAGCCGAACAGCAACTCGCCTTCGCTGACCTGCGGATGTTTTGAGGCGATCACCCGACCGAAGCCCCACACCGGAATATTGCCGAAACCATCCGGTGCGGGAAACAGCTGCCAGTATTTGAGCTGATCGCCGAGCATCGCATAGGTGATATTGTTGGCGGTGAACGCGAAGCGATCGATTTTTACCAACAGCGCTTCGTCGGGCAGCTCAGTGGTCGAAGGGATCGATGTCTCGATGAATTTGCAGAGCGCAAACTCGTCGCGCGCCACGATGAAGTCGGTGGAAGAATTCATGGTCGGACCCCGGTGTTGTTCCGTCATGATCCTCACCTTCATTGATGTCGGCTTTGCGACAGCGATTTTGTTTAAAACAGCGTTCGCTTTTGCGGTTGGTTAAATTCTTTCCAGCTTCTGCACGCAGCGAAGAATGGGCGGCATCGGCGTATCCGGAAAATCGGTCTTCCAGTTGGTGACGCCGACTTCGCCGACATAGATGTCGCCTTTCGAATCGAGCGCGACGCCATGGGGCGCGAGGAACTTTCCGGTTTCGAGGCCGGGGCCATTCTCGCCGCCGAGCCGCGCGATGCGTTTGCCTTGCGCGTCGACGATGGTCAGGCGCGGGCCGAGATTGGGCACCTTGCGGTTCACCGGCAGGCCGGGTCCGAGTTCGCCGATGATGAAATGCGGATGCTTGCCGCCGCAGCAATGCAGCGCGCAGGGCCGGTGCAGATTGTTCCACTGGGTCTCGTATTTGCCGTTGCCGTCGAACACCTGGACGCGGTGGTTCTCGCGGTCCGCCACATAGACCCAGCCGTCCGTATCGGTGGCGATGTTGTGGACGATGTTGAATTGGCCGGGATCCGTTCCCGGCTCGCCCCAGCTCTGCAGCAGCCTGCCGTCGGGCGTGTATTTGTGAACGCGGGCGTTGCCGTAGCCGTCCGACACGTAGATCTCGCCCTTCGGCGACAGCGCGGTATGGGTGCAGCGATGGAACGGCTCGCCGCTCATGAAGGGCTTGGGCTGGCTCGGGATGCCGATCGTGAGCAGCACCTTGCCGTCGGTCGTGCACTTGCGCACGGTGTGATCGCCGTCATCGGTGCAGTAGAGATTGTCGTTGCCGTCGATGTGCAGTCCATGCGCACGGCTGAACAGGCCCTCGCCCCAGCTCGTGATGAAATGGCCGTCGCGATCGAGCACCACCATCGGGTGGGCGCCGCGATTGAACAGATAGACGCGGTCCTTGCTGTCGACCGCGACCGAGGCGACGTCGGTGAGATTCCATCCCTCCGGCAGCTTGGCCCAGTCTTCCACCACGCGGTAGCGATGCTCGCCCGAGCCGAGAATGGTCGGCATGTGCTTTATCCTTCCGTAATTTCCGCCCTACGAAGCTGCAATCCCCTCGCGTCCCTTCATCACCTTGTAATAGGCCCACCACAGATGCGCCGCGGCGCCACGCAGCGGCCGCCACGGCTCCGCCAGCGGCGCCATCTGCTTTTGTGTCGGCCGTGTCTTGAGGCCGAGACCGACCTTGATGGCTTCCTGGACGGCGAGGTCGCCGGCCGGCCAGGCGTCGCCATGCCCTAGGCAAAACAGCAGATAGACATCGGCGGTCCACGGGCCGATGCCGTGCAGTGCCGTCAGGGTGTGATGCGCGGCGTCGGCGTCTTCCTCCGCCAGCACATCGAGGTTGAGCCGTTCGGCGGCGAGTTCACGGGCGAGGTTTTTCAGGGTCTTGATCTTAGCCGCCGATAGTCCCAGCCGTCCCAGCCGATCGGCGCGGGCGCGCCTGATGGCGTCATGATGAAGCGGATCGAAGGCGGTGGAGAATCGGCCCCAGATCGCGGCGGCGCTGGCGGTCGACAATTGCTGGCCGCAGACGATGGCGGCGAGGCCGGCAAAGCCCGGTTCGCGCCGCCGCAGCGCCGGCATGCCGGTGAACGCCAGTATCGGCTTCAGCCGCGGATCGAGGTTGACCAGTGCATCGACGGCGTCGTCGAGGTCGTCCTGGGTGTTGAGGTGAATGGTCATTACAAATTACAATCGCCATTTCCGCGAAAGAGATCAATGCCATCCGTATTTCGATTTGCGCCTAGCCCGAACGGCCTGCTCCATCTCGGGCATGCTTTTTCGGCACTGCAGAATTTCGATTCCGCACGGCAGTCCGGCGGGCGATTTCTGCTGCGGATCGAAGACATCGACGCCACCCGCTGCAGGCCGGAATTCGAGGTCGCGATCTTCGAAGACCTCGCCTGGCTCGGCATCGAATGGGAGACGCCGGTGCGGCGGCAATCCGAGCACATCCCGGTCTATCGCGATGCGATCCAGCGCCTGGCGGATCAAGGTCTGGTCTATCCCGCCTTCGAGAGTCGGGCCGAGATCATGCGGCTGGTGGCGCAACAGGATGCGAAAGGGAAATGGCCGCGCGATCCCGA
>JAQGJF010000553.1 GCA_028290765.1 Tardiphaga sp. | reverse complement strand
CCGTCGCCGAGAAACTTGTTCACGATGCCGGAGTGCCGGTCCAGAATCTCGACCAGCACCGCGAAGGCGTCATCGAGCCGCGCCACCACCTGCTTCGGCGTCCGAACCCGCGCGGCGCCGGTGAAATTGCGGAAATCGACGAACATGATGGCAGCATGGCGGGTTTCGCTGGTGACGCCGGAGCCCGATGCCAAGAGCCGTTCCACCACCTGCGGCGAGACGTGCTGGCCGAACAGATTGGTGACGCGATCGCGCGCCGTCGCCGCGGCGATGCTGGCCTCGAACTGGCGCCGCAACTGCGTCCCCACCGCACCGGCGAGAACGCCGCAGATCAGAATCACAAGGCTGCGCACCAGATGAAAGCCGAGGTCGGGGGCGGGCTCATCGGCGAACTGCGCCGGATGATAGAACATCGCCATGCCGAACAGTTCGGCCGCCGCGACGAACCCGGTGAAGCTCGAGAGCCAGAAATCGAGCCGCAGCGTCGAGAGGATGATGAAGAAAAAATAGGCCAGCGGCGCCGCGAAGCCCAGCGCCTGTGTCGGCCCCATACCCTGGATGTGCAGATACAGCGCGACCGTCGGCAGGCTGGTCTCGATCAAGGCGCTGAGGTAGCGGCGCGCATAGGGCACATCGCGATTGAGCGCCAGCCGCTGCGACAGGATCCGCAGCACCGACAGTTCGAGGATCACGAAGATGACGAAGGCCCCCAGCAGCGGCACGAGCGCGAAATGGCCGTGCCAGATCCGCTCGACATTGTCGGGCATGATCGTATAGGCCGTCAGCAGGCACGCCACCAGCACCGACGCGGTGACGATCACCGCCTTGATGCGCAACCGCTCGGTCAGCAGGATTTCCCGCGTGAGGGCGCGGCGGAAATCGAAATAGATCACCGCCCGCTCGGGTCCGCCCTGCCCTGTCAATCTCCGCCACATCTGCATCGGGCCCCCTCCGCTCACGACCTGCGTAGAGGATTTCCCGGCAAAATAAAATCCGCTTCATGAATGACCGACGGCCTGAACGCCGGCCGGCCATTGACGATCGCCGTCGATAGAACTCGCGCCGATTTCCCAGCCGGCCCCGCCCCACAGCGCGTCGACGGTCCAGAGCACGCCGCCACCGTCGCGGATGAAGAACAGGTTCGGGACTGAAGTCGTGAGCAGCAACCCGCTTTCACCATTCGGCTGCCGCGCGAGGAGACACCAGAGTTCGCCAAGCCCCGTTTCGCGCCGGTCGCCCAGCGCGGCGGCGATCTCCGCGGCCCGTGCCGGCCTGGACATGCCAAACGCCTGCAAGGTTGCGCGTACCGCGGCGTCTTCGACCCTGGAAACGAAGCGCTGCCTGAAGGTCGCGCCAAGCCAGGAAATCTTCACCGCGCTGCGGGGGGAAAGGTCTTCCCGGAAATGTTCGCTCGCCGAGAACTTGTAGTTGCCGGGCAGCGACGAGGTCGTCGCCGGATCCTGCCCGGGCGGTTCGACCTCCGCCGGGCAGCTTTGGACGGGCCCGGGAATCAGGACATCCCGGACGAGCGCTGCCCCGGGCGGATCGACCGGCTCGCTGCGCACCCCCATGCACGAGACAGACATCAGGAGCAGGACGGCAAGGGGGCGGGGCAGCGGCATTTCGTTTCTCCACGTTGCAGGTACGCGGATAAGGTAAACGCAGTAGTAATCATGTAAATCATAGAATTAACTTTTGGTTAAGGATAATAACTAAGTAAAACTGTAGTAAAACTTTGAACGAATACTTATAAAACTCGGCGCGTCCGCGATATCCCGCGAAGACCTTGCAGTCACTCGTGTTTGCAGGATTTGGCATCGGGCGAGCGCGGACGCCGACCCGGGGCGCGGCGCGCGCGGTTCGATTTAATCCAGCGTACGGCGGAAGCGCGTCACCGCGATGGTCATCGCCGCCAGCATTAGGGCCAGTAGCGCGATGCTGTCATATTGCAGGTTTTCCAGCGTCGACCCTTTCAGCATGATGGCACGGACGATGCGAAGATAATGCGTCAGCGGCAGGCCTTCGCCGATATATTGCGCCCAGACCGGCATGCCGGCGAACGGAAACATGAAGCCCGACAACAGAATGCTCGGCAGGAAGAACATCAGCGACAGCTGCATCGCCTGCAGCTGGTTCTGCACGATGGTGGAGAACGTATAGCCGATCGCGAGGTTGGTGGTGATGAACAGCGTCGAGAGCAGCGCGAGCATGATCAGGCTGCCATGGACCGGGACCCCGAACAGCAATACGCCGATGCCGAGGATCAGCGTCGCCTGGATAAACCCGACCAGCACGTAAGGCACGATCTTGCCAATCATCACCTCCACCGGGGTGATCGGCATCGACAGCAGGCTCTCCATGGTGCCACGCTCGATCTCGCGGGTCACCGACAAGGCCGTGAAGATCAGCATGGTCATGGTCAGGATGGTCCCGACCAGCCCCGGCACGATATTGAGCCGCGACGACGCCGCTGGATTGTAGCGCGCGTGCGCCCGAATCTCGAACGGCAGCGCCGGCGGATCGCCCACGAACAAATCATGCGCCAGCGCGGTCTGCGTGACTGTGCCGAGCGCGCCCAGTGCCGAACTGGCCGCAATCGGGTCGGTGGCGTCGGCCGCGACCAGCAGCGCCGGGCGGTCACCGCGTCGCACCGCGCGCTCGAAACCGCGCGGGATCTCGACGCCGAACAGCACCTTGCCCGACAGCAACAAAGCGTCGAACTCGGCCTCGGTATGGACCTCGTGGGTAAAATGGAAATACTTGGTGTTTTCCAGCGCCTTGAGGATCGAGCGCGCGAGATCGCTGTCCTCCTGCAGCAGCACCGCGGCCGGCAAATCATGCGGCGTGGTGTTGATGGCAAAGCCGAACAGCAGCAATTGCATAACCGGGATCATCACGATCATGGCGAACGACACCCGGTCGCGGCGCAACTGGATGAATTCCTTCAGCAGCATCGCATAGCTGCGACGCCAGAAACCGAACCGTCGCTCCGGCGCATCGCGCGTATGGTTGGGGGCGTCGGCCGCGCTCATTGGAAATTGTCCTTGGAGCGGGTCATCAACTCGATGAAGACGTCTTCCAGCGACGGCGCGCTGTGCTGCCAGTGCAGGCCCGGCCGGTCACGATAGGGCGCCAGCGTCGCCTCCAGCGCGGCCTGGTCGCGGCCGGACACATGCAGGTTGTTGCCGAATGGCGCCACCATGTCGATGCCAGGCTTGCCGGTGAGTTCGACGGAGAGATTGTTCAGGTCGCCGCCGGTGACGGTGTAGGTGGTCAGCGCCGATTTCGCGATCACCTCGTCCACGGTGCCGTGCGCCAGCAGATGACCATAGGCGATATAGGCGATCTCGTGGCAGCGCTCGGCCTCGTCCATGTAATGGGTCGAGACCAGCACCGTCAGCCCGTCCGCCGCCAGCGCGTGAATCTCGTTCCAGAATTCGCGCCGCGCTTTCGGGTCGACGCCGGCGGTCGGCTCGTCGAGCAGCAGCAATTGCGGATTGGGCAGCGTGCAGGCGCCGAGCGCGAGGCGCTGCTTCCAGCCGCCGGACAGGTCGCCGGCGAGTTGTTCCTCGCGGCCGTTGAGGCCGAGCCGCTTGATCATGTCGCGCGCGGCGCCGCGCGGATCGCGCACGCCGTACAGCCGCGCGACGAATTCCAGGTTCTCACGCACCGACAGATCCTGGTACAGGGAAAAGCGCTGCGTCATGTAGCCGACCTGGCGCTTGATCTTGTCGGCGTCGCGACGGATGTCATAGCCGAGGCAGGTGCCCTGCCCGCTATCCGGCGTCAGCAGTCCGCACAGCATGCGGATGGTGGTGGTCTTGCCGGAGCCGTTGGGGCCGAGAAATCCGTAGATGGTGCCGCGCTTCACCTGCATCGACAGGTCATGCACCACCTCGCGGCCGCCGAAGGACTTTGATAGCCCCGAGACCTCGATCGCGACATCTGACGCGGCTGCAGGGTCCGGCGTCATCGCGTTGCTGCCACCGGGGTCTTGGCGTTGGTAAAGACGCTGATCGGCTGTCCGACACGCAGGCTGTCGGGCCGGCTCGGCCGCGCCTGGATCAGGTAGACGAGCTTGTTGCGCTCGTCCAGGCTGTAGATCACCGGCGGGGTGTATTCAGCCGAGGTGGCGATGAAGTAGATTTTGGCGGTGAGATCGGCGGCGCAGTTGTCGCAGGTGACGCGCACCTCGTCGCCGATCGCGAGTTTCGGCAGTTCCGTCTCCGGCACGAAGAAGCGTATCTTCATGTTGCCGGGCGGCATGATCGACAGCACCGGCCGTTGCGCCGGCACCATCTCGCCCTCGCGAAAATAGATCTGCTGAATGGTCCCCGAGATCGGCGCAAAGCCGCTGCGGCGCGTCAACCTGGTTTGCGAGGTGTTGACCCGCGCTTCGGCGACGCGCAGCGCCGACACCGCGGAGTCGAGATTGGCCTGCGTCCCCGAGCCGGTCTTGCTCAGCGATTGCGCCCGATCGAAGGTCTGCTGGGCATTGGCCAGTGTGGCCTTGTTCTGGTTGAGGTCGGCCTGCTGCAGGTCGTCGTCGACCGAATACAGCGGCGCGCCGGCCTTGACCTCGTCGCCCTCGCGCACATTGAGCCTGATCACGCGCCCGGATTCGTCGGGGCTGACGAAGATCATGTCGGCCTCGACCCAGCCCTGAAAGCCGGGATCCTTGACCTCGCCGCAGCCCGCGAGCACCGCCACCAGCGCCAACGCGCCCAACATCCGCAAAATCGTTCGCGACGACGTCATGTCGTCCTCCGTTCACCAAATATCAAATCCAAATGAACTTTCAGCATCGCCATCGCATCGAGCGGCGCGTGCTTGCCGAACAGGCCTTGCCAGATCACGGCCACCATGGCCGGCGCGACCACGATCTGTGGAAAGCGCGCCAGCGCCTCGTGGCGGATCTCGCCCCGCGCGATGCCGTATTCGATCAGTTTGCGCATGCCGGCGATGCCGCGCTCGACCACCTCGCGGTAGTAAAACTCCGCCAGCGACGGAAACCGCGGCCCCTCCGCGATGATCAGCCGCACGATATCGCCGCGCCGGGTCAGCGCCACCTCGCGCACAAAATTCTCGGCGAAGGATTCCAGGATCGCACGCGCGGAGCCGCCAGCGAGCGGCAGCGCCATCAACCGCCCGGCCAAGGGCACCAGCGCCGTCCGCACCAACTCCTGGAACAGCGCTTCCTTGTCGGTGAAGTGCAGGTAGATCGTGCCCTTGGCCACCCCGGCCCGCTTGGCCACGTCGTCGAGCCTCGTGGCGGCAAAGCCGCGGGCGATGAATTCGTCGAGCCCGGCAGCGATGATCGCCTCGCGCCGCTCCGCCGCCCGCAACGCCCGACTGGAAGGCGGTTTGGGCGTGGATGATGGGACCGCGGCAGCCTTGGGCGCCGGCCGTATCGGGGCAGCCTTCTCCCGGCGCTGTCGGCCATTGGCCTGTGGCGCCGAGGGCTTTTTCGGGGATCTGGGTTCGCTAGACATGAGCCTATTATGACTGACTGGTCAGTCATTTTCAAGAGGCGATCGAGGCGATTTCGCACCGTCAGTTCCCTTCCCGTCCTTCGTCATTGCGGGCCTGCGTCTCACGCATTCGACCCGGTGCTAATATCGCTCGATGAACGCCCTCACGATCAAGGCCTACCGCGCCGTCCTCATTGTTGTTGTCATCATGGCGGCGCTGCTGTTCGTTGTGGCAGGGACGCTGGATTACTGGCAGGCGTGGACATTCCTCGCGATCTATTTCGCCGCGTCGCTCGCCGTCACCTTCGATCTCGCGCAACGGGACCCGCAACTGCTGGAGCGGCGGATGAGCGGCGGCCCGTTCGCCGAGAAGGAAACCACCCAGAAAATCATCATGTCGCTGACGTCGCTCGGATTCATCGGCCTGATCGTCGTCCCCGCGCTTGGTCGCCGCTTTGCGTGGTCCCACATGCCGCTCTATGTGACCCTGATCGGAGACGCTATGGTCGCTCTCGGTTTTCTCACCGTATTCTTTGTGTTCAGGGCAAACACTTTCACCTCCGCCACCATCGAACTGGCGCCTGAGCAAAGGGTCATATCGACCGGCCCCTACGCGCTGGTGCGGCACCCGATGTATGCCGGGGGCCTGGTCCTGCTCGCCGGCGTCCCGCTAGCGCTTGGTTCGTGGTGGGGACTGCTCATCATGGTCGCGATGGTGCCCGCTCTGATCTGGCGACTGCTCGACAAGGAAAAATTCCTGGCGAGGAACCTGCCGGGGTATCCGGAGTACCAGAACAAAGTGCGGTATCGGTTGCTGCCGGGAGTGTGGTGATTTGATTTCGTCATTCCCGATGCGCTAAAAACACCCTAGCTATGAAACTTCAGCCCATCGACGATCTTGTCGATCACCTTGCGTTCGGCCCGCATCGCCAGACCGACCAGATGGAGATCGGCGCGGATCACCGCCCTCACCGCCTCGCGGTTGGCCGCGTCGTGCGTGGTCTTGAACATGTCTTCGGTGTAGACGGCGGGCTTGACGTCCCGCGCCAGGGCCCGCTCCAGCGCGCGGGTGAGCGCCGACCGGTCGGCGCCGTAAATTAAAATCGGCTGGCCGATCAGCGACAGATATTGGGTGCCCGAACCGTCCTCGTAAGGCGCGCCGACGCATTCCGGAAACGCTGCCGTGATGCCGCTCGTGAGGAACGAAGCGACGTTGAGCTTCTGCCAGGGTTCGAGGTCGGTGCGGATGACCACAGCGATCTTGGTGTCGAATTGCATCGGCGATCCATATCGTTCGAAGTTGAGCTCCTGCGTCCCGGCGACGGAGACGCACTCCGTCTTATACAGCCTGAAGGGATGGCTGGACCCGAAAGTAGCGGATTCGCCCGACCAAAGTGGCGAACACTCCCATAATCGAAATTGCTATTCAATTTCGGTTGGCCGAACGCTTGCACGGAGAAGAACCCGCCCGGGCCTCACCCGATTCGCCAGAAGAATCGCGAGCGCCGCGACAAACACGGGAACGGCGACGATCAGGAACAATGTCGGCCACGGGACCTGCGCCGCAATCAGCGCGCCGCCGACCACCGGCGCGACGATCGACGCCACGCGGCCGATTCCCATGGCCCAACCGACGCCGGCGCCGCGTACCGCAGCCGGAAACAGTCCCGCCGCGATCGCGGGCATTGCGAGCTGCGCACCGAACACGCCCATGCCGGCGAGGAATACCAGCGGCAGCAACCCCTGCTCGGCTCCCACATGCTGACCGACGAGCCACACCAGTACGCCGCCAAGGCAGAGCGCGACAATGACCGGCCAGTAGGGCCCCGCGCGCCGGACAGCGATAGAAATAATCAACGCGCCGACCACGCCGCCGAGATTGAGCAGCACACCGCCGAACGCCGCGCGTTCCGGCGAGAAGCCCGACCCTGCGAGCACCGACGGAATCCAGTTCAGGAGAAAGAAGCTCGAGAGAATGACACTGAAGGCGCCGAGCCAGAGGCACAGCACCGCCGCGAACCGCCCGTCGGCGAATTGCGCCGGCACCGATGCGAGCAGCCTGCCCTCTGCATCGCTCAGCTTGGCGGTGGTCGAGGTCACCAGCGTTTCTGGCAGGCCGAAGAACACCGCCGGAATCAGGAGCGCGGCCGCTACTCCGCCGCCGACAAAGATCGTCTCCCAGCCATAGCTCAGCGTTGCCGCGACGATCGCGCCGCCGACAACGGCGCCGAGCGGAATGCCGAGGAACATCCAGGTGACCGACGCGGTGCGCAGCGGCGGCGGCATGCTCTCGGCGGTGAGCGCGATGATCATCGGGATCACGCCGCCGAGCCCGAGGCCGGCGAGGAAGCGCAGCGTCATCAGCTCCGGCGGCGATCGCGCAAGCGAACAGAGCAAGGTGAAGACCACCGCGAGCGCGAGCGACACCAGCAACATCCTGCGCCGGCCGAAACGATCGGCCAGCGGCCCGAAGCCCAGGCCACCGATCACGGCGCCGGCGAAATTTATCGCGAACAGCTTGCCGATCTCGACCGGCGACAGCCCGAACGCGTTGCCGACCAATGGCGCGATGAAGGCGAGGATCAGCGTATCGAAGCCATCGATCATGGCGGTGAGAAAGCAGATCGCCAGAATGCGCCATTCCGAGGCATTGAGGCGCGAACGCGGCGCCGCGCCCATCTCCAGCGTATCGGTTGTCATCAGGCTTTCTCCTCACCGTGGTTCAACGTCAGTGCCCGCGCTGCAATATCCGATCGAGCGTGCTCGCGAGCGCCGCCTTCGGATTTGTCGCAGCCTTCGGCGCGCGGAACGCCACATGGCCGTCGGGCCGAACCAGCACCGCGCCATCGCGCGCAATACCATAGAGCGAACAGACATCCGCATGCTCCGGCACCAGATCGCCGTCGGCAGCGACGCGATAGCCGATGACCTTCGGCGATCCATCGATCGCACGCGCGGCGTCGCACCAGGCCTGGCCCTCAGGCCCCGCGAGCACCACAAAGCCGCCGTCAAACAGTTCGATCGTGGAGACGCGATGACCGCTCGCTTTCGTCCGCACCCAGAAATGCGGCGCACGCCAGCCGGGTTTTGCGTGCGGCACATAGTCGATCACCGGGTTCTCCACCGCCGGCGCGGCAACGCTGTCCGGCACGAAGGCGCACGGCGCCTGCGTGCCGTCATAGTGGACGCCGAGATCGAGCCCGGTCCAGTTGCCGTATTGCCGCGAGGCCGCAATCAGCGCACGCCGCTCTGACGGCGTCGCCGATTGCCGCAGCGCCATCATCAGCTTTGCGACGTGGCCGGCATTCACCTTGCCGAACGCGCAATTGACGAGCGCGGACTCCCGCCGCTCGGTGTCATAGGTGTCGAGCAGCGCCTCCGGCGCCTCGCCCCGCATCACCGTGCCGAGCTTCCAGGCCAGATTGTGGGCGCTGTGGATGCCGGTGTTCAGCCCCCAGCCGCCGTAAGGGAGCGTGCGGTGCGCGGCATCGCCGGCGAGAATGAGCCGGCCCTTGCGCAGGCGCTCGGAGACCGACGCGGTGAGCGTGTAACGATAGTGCTTGTGCAAATCGATGTCGGGCTTCTCGCCCGCCGGCGCGCCGATCATGGCACGCACGCGCTCGACGACCGTCTCCGGCGTCCAGATATCGGGATTCTCGAGCTGTGGATTGAACTGGATATGCGCGGCCCACGCCGTCTTGCCGTCAAGCGGATGGAACACCCCCTCGACGCCGGGTGCCAGCGTCCAGATCAGCGCGCCCTCGCGGCCGCCGGTGTAGCGACCGAGGTCGGCGTGGAAGAACGCGGCGACGAAGGAATTGTAGGTCTGGTGGTAGGCCTCGCTGATCGCGGCAACGCCGCGCAAGCGGCTGCTGCCGCCATCGGCTGCAATCAGATAGCGCGCGCGCAGCGTCATTTCTGCGCCGTCGCTGGCGCGCACCGCGACGGCAATGCCGTCGCGGTGCTCGGTGAAGCCGGTGACCTCGTGCCGAAACCTGACCTCCGCCTGCGGAAAGGTGATCGCCTTCTCGTACAGCATCGGGTCGAGCCGATCTTGTGCCGCCACGCGATAGTCGCAAGGCGAGAATGCTGCGACCATCCCCGGCGCCATGTTGCCGGGCATGACGCCGACGATCTCGCCGGCCATGGTCTCGGTATAGATGAAGCGCTGGGTCCAGGGCGGCGGCAGCGACTCCGACGCGAGCCTCGCGCCGAGGTCGAGATGGGTAAGAATCTCGACGCTGCGCACGTTGATGCCGCGGGCGCGCGGCAGCCCGTTGATTTGCTCGCGCTTCTCCAGCACCAGGTTCCGGATGCCCTGCCGCGACAGCAGGATCGACGTCAGTAGACCCACCGGCCCGGCGCCCGCGATCACCACCGGAACGTCGAATCCTGCGCCATGATCGGACTGCGCCATGAAAAGATCTCCTCAACTGGACTTACGAATCGATCTCGGCGAGGAACGCGCGCAGCGGTCCGGCCCATTTCGCCGCATCGGTGCCGGAGGCGAAGTGGCCGTGGTCGCTGTCGATCTCGACAAAACGTGCGTCGATACCCGCCTCCCGCATCTCTTGCATGACGCCGGGCGCAAGCGTTGCCGGAAACAGCCGATCGCTGCGCGATAGCACATAGAGCAGCGGCACGCGGATTGCGCCTAATCGATCGCGCACATCGAACAACGCCATCGCGCGGCCGACGATCAGCAGCGAGTTGGCGTCGAAGCTTCGCGCCCAGGCTTGCGCGAGCCGCGCGATCTCGGCCTTGCGCCGCTCCGGATCGGCAAAGCGTGCGGCCAGCGCAGCATCGGCGCCATAAAGCTGCATCCCGCCGACGCGTTTGGCCGCGAGATAGCGCGTCATGTCGCCGCGGCCGTAGTAGTCGCCGTGAAAGAATTCCCGCACCGCGTCGAGCTCGACGTTCAACGCCGCTACGTCGAGACCCTGCATGGTCGGTGCCGTGATCACCGGTACCAGCCCTTTCATGGCATCGGGATAGTCGACGCCCCACTGCAGTACCTGCGCGCCACCGAACGACGGGCCGATTACGGCGACCAGCCGTTCGATGCCCAGATGTGAGAGCAGCGCCCGCTGGCCGGCGACGATGTCGGCGACCGCGATGTCCGGAAACCGCGACCCGTAAGGCCGGTTCGTCGCCGGATCAATGCTCGACGCATTGGTCGAGCCATAGGACGAGCCCAGCACGTTCGGACAGATCACGAAGTAGCGGTCGGTGTCGATCGCCTTGCCCGGGCCGATCAATTCGCCCCAGCCGTCGGGATTGTCGCTGTCGTCGTCGATCATCTCCGGCCCGCCGGTATAGCCGTGCGTGATCAGGATGGCATTGCAGCGATCGGCGGCGAGCCGGCCGCGGGTGCGGTAGGCCGTGACGACGCGCGGCAGCGCCGCACCGCAATGCAGGCGCACGTCGTGCTGCTCGAAAATGTGGTCGCAGCTCATCATGAGTAATTCCTTGGCGTCCGTCCCTCGCGCCTGGCCGACATTCCGGCGGTGCCGCTTGTTGCGGCGAGGCGTCCTTGTGCCGAGAGACTAGAATCTTTCCGCCATTGGTCAAATAGATGATAGATATAACGAACATCGAATTAATCGATATCCCGAAAGGGCCCGAACATGACTGCCGAGATCGACCATCGTCTGCTCCGGCTGCTCTGCGCCATCGTCGAAACCCGCAGCGTATCGCGTGCGGCGACGACGCTCGGCATAGCGCAGCCGACCGCGAGCTATCTGCTCGGCCGCCTGCGCGGGCTGCTCCGCGACCCTCTGTTCCTGAAGTCGACCGGCGGCATGACGCCAACGCCGAAGACCTTCGCGCTCTACAGCGAAATCCGAAGAGGCCTCGACATTCTCGACGCCGCGTTCGATCCAGCGACCTTCGATCCCGCGCACTCGGAGCGCAAGTTTCGGCTCGCCATGATCGACATCGGCGAATTGGTGTTCCTGCCGTCGATCCTGCGTCGCCTGCAGGCGGTTGCGCCCGGCGTCACCCTTGAGTCGACCCCGATGCCGCTGGAACGAATTCCGCGCGCGCTCGACCTCGGCGACATTGATTTCAGCATCGGCAACACTCCGGACATATGTGCGAGCACCGCCCACCGTACTGCGTTTCGCGACCACTATGTCGCCGTCATGCGTCGTAGCCATCCCAGTGCCGGGGCGCGGCTGACGCGCAGGCTGTTCGAGACGCTTGATCACATCACCATCGCTTCGCCCTACACCGGCCTCCGCACGGTGGAGCATGCGCTCTCCGAGCACGGCATCCGGCGCAAGCCGAAACTCACGGTCGCGAACTACACCAGCGTCCCCGACGTGATCGCTCAGACCAATCTTCTGGTCATCGCACCATCGCGGGTGGCGCGTGCCTTCGCCGGAAGCCATGGGCTGAAGTCGCGGGAGCTTCCCATTCCAGTGCCGGCCTTCACCGTGCGTGTCCATTGGAGCGCGCGGCACGAGGCCAATGCGGCGCATGCCTGGATGCGGGAGCTGCTGATCGCGACGATGTCGCGGTTGTGAGGAAAAGCCACCAACGTCTCGGGACCGGCAGCGCAATTATGTTCCGAACCGCCGGATTTTCACTTATGTTCGTCGGTTCATATCCGATTTGATGAGACTGGCGATGACAGCGACAGCCTATCTGGCGGGGCCTGACGTTTTTCTTCCCAATGCGGCCGCGCACGCCGCAACGAAGGTGGAGATATGCCGGCGATTTGGTTTGCGCGGTTTGCCGCCGCTCAACGAAGATGCCGGGACAGCCGCTGCGGAGCTGGAGGCCTGGCAGGCGATTTATGAAAAGGACGTCGCGATGATGGAGAAGAGTGACATCATCATTGCCAACCTCACGCCGTTCGCAGGCGCATCCGCCGATTCAGGCACGTTGATCGAGGTCGGCTGGTTTCTCGGAAAAGGCAAGCCGATCTTTGGTTATTCGAACACGCCCGAAAACTTCGAATCCCGCATGCGGAGACAGCTTGGCTCAGACCATGCGGACCTCGGCATCGAGGGGTTCCACCTGCCGGACAATCTCATGATTGTCGGAGCGGTCCATAGCGGCGGATACCCGGTCTTTCTTCCAACCGACGGCAAGGCGCGCGGCCTCGATGCGCTCGACGTGTTCGAAACCTGCGTCGAGGCGGCGGCACGATATTTCGCCAAGCGCGGATAACCCGCATCAATCCCGGCTAACGAATGATCTGCTCGAGGAACGACCTGGCCCGCTCGGAGCTTGGGTGGGCGAAGAAATCTTCCGGCCTGTCCTGCTCGAGAATTTTTCCTTCGTTCATGAAAACGATCCGGTCCGCGACCTCGCGCGCAAAGCCCATCTCGTGGGTCACGCAGAGCATGGTCATCCCCTCCTGCGCGAGCTGCTTCATCGTCTCCAGCACTTCCTTGACCATCTCCGGATCGAGCGCCGAGGTCGGCTCGTCGAACAGCATGATCTTCGGCCGCATGCAGAGCGCGCGCGCGATCGCTACGCGCTGCTGCTGGCCTCCGGAGAGCTGCCCGGGATATTTGCCGGCCTGATCGGGAATCCGGACTTTTGTCAGGAAATGCATGGCGAGATCCCGGGCCTCCTTGGCCCCCGTTCCGTTCACGGTCATCGGCGCCAGCGTGCAGTTATCCAGAATCGACATGTGGGGAAACAGGTTGAAATTCTGGAACACCATGCCGGTATCGCGCCGGATGATGTCGATCTGATCCGGGCGTTTTACGTCAAGCTCGATGCCATTGACGTAGATCAGGCCCTGGTCGTGCTTCTCGATGTGATTGAGGCAGCGGATCAGTGTCGACTTGCCGGATCCTGAAGGGCCGCAGATCACGATCCTCTCACCCCTGACGACCTTGAGGTCGATCTCGGTCAAGGCGGCAAAATCGCCATAATATTTGTACACCGCCTCCATCCGAATGGCAGGAACGGTGCTGGCCTGTTGGTCGGCCGATCCGTCGTCGACGCTGTTCGCCGTGAAAGCCATGGATTGTCGTCCCATTGCGTGCAAGTTCGGAAATTCAGCGCGCCGCGTCGGCCAGCAGCGCGCCCTTTGGCAGAGTTTTCTTGATGGCCACGGTGGAGCGGCCGAAATGCTTCTCCAGTCGCCGTTGCGCCACGTCCCAGGCCGAGGTCAGCAGCAAATAATAGACCGTGGCGGCGCCATAGACCTCGAGAACCTGGAAGTGCTCCTGCATCAGCACGTCGCTGCGGCGCATCAGTTCCTCGACCGAGATGACGGAGGCGAGCGACGTCGCCTTCAACAGCGAATTGATCGAGTTGCCGAGCGGAGGGATCATCAGGCGAAAGGCCTGCGGCAACGTCACGCGCCGCAGCGTCACCGATTTCGGCAACCCCAGCGCCCACGCTGCCTCGCCCTGGCCGGGAGGCACCGCGAGAAAACCGCTGCGAATAATTTCCGCGAGATAGGCCGCCTCATTGAGGATCAATCCCAGCAGCGCGCAGGTGATCACGCTGAACTTCAACCCGAACTGCGGCAATCCAACGTAGATCACCACCAGCTGGATCAGCAGCGGCGTACCGCGGAAGAACCAGATATAGGACTTGGCGAACCCGCTCAGCAGCCGATGGGTCGACATCCGCATCTGCGCGATGCCCATGCCCAGCACCATGCCGCCGGCGACGGCCGCGACCGTCAAGCCGACCGTGACGACGACGCCACCGAACAGGAAGCGGTTGAAGAAATAGCCGACGCAGGCCGCGGGATCGAACAAGGTCATGGACTTGCCTCCGCTTGGTTACGAACCGGGACCGCCCCGGACATCTGCCGTGCTGGCACGAGACGAAGATCGCCGGCGCGCCGTGCCGCATCGACGGCCGCCGAAATGCTCTGGCAGATCCCGCCCAGCACCGGCATCAATGGAGGCCGCGGATCGGCGTTAGCGATGACGCCGAGCACCTGGAGACCGACCTTCATGCGCGTATGCATGTCGATCAAAGGCTGCGGCCCGTAGATGGATCGCACGATCGGGTAAAGCCGCTCGTTGACATCGCGCATCGCCCCGAGATCGTTGGCAAGCGATGCCTGCCAGAGCTCGATGAAGAGATGAGGTGTCAGGCTGGCCAGCCCGGACAGCAGGCCGTCGGCGCCGACAGCAAGCTGCGGCAGAAACCAGTTGAAGTTCGACGCCAGGATAACGACGTCCGGATCGGCGGCTGTGACGGCCCGCCGGTTCTCATCATAGGCGAGCATGGTATCGCTGCCCTCCTTGATGGCGATCACGTGGTCGATGGCAGCGATCTCCGCCAGCGTTTCCGGCGAGTAGCCCGCGCCCGATGTCACCGGGTACTGGAAAATCGACAGCGGAAGATCAATCGCGTCACGGACCGCCCGCACGAACGCGACCGGTGCGCGCGAGGTCACCGAAGCGCCACCGCCCAACGCGGCGGGCGGGAACAGCACCGCGCAATCAGCGCCTGCGGCCTCGGCGATCCTGGCCTGATGGATGCACTCCGCGGTCGAATGTCCGATGATGCCGGAGAGCAGCGGCTTGGCGCCGATGTGGGCGCGGGTCCGCGCGATGACGGCACCGCGTTCGTCGTCCGACAGCGATCCGCCCTCGCCGGCATGGCCGTTGACGAAGACCGCGGCAATTCCATCCGGACAGGCGCAGTAGTCGAGCACCCGGGCGTAACCGTCCCAGTCGATCGACAGATCGTCCTTGAAAGGCAGCACGGTCGCGACCGTGACGCCGCGCAGGTCGGGTTTTATCATCGGCGATCTCCTGTCGGTTGTCGTCACGGCCGGCTCACTTGCGTACCCTCCCCTTGAGGGGCGCTTCAGTTCGACGGCCCGTCGCCGCGAATGACAAATGTCGCGCCCTGCAGCTTGGTCATGCCGAACTTGTCGAACAATTTGTCGTAGGTGCCGTCGGCGCGGATCGCCGTCAGCGCATCCGCGGCGGCCTGCGCCAGCAGCTTGTCGCGAAACGCAAAAGTGATGTCGGTGCCGGCAATGTCCCTGACCCAGATCTTGGCGATGCCCTTCTGCTCGAGCGAGTTGGCGGTTTCGTTGATGTTGAGCGCCGCTTCCAGCTGCCCGGCGCGCAGGGCCGCCGAGGTCGCGGTGACGGTCGTGAAGGTGCGGAACTCGATTTCCTTGAGACCTTTCGCCACCATCGCGGCGCTGAACTCGCGCGCCTTGCGCTCGGTATAGGTGGCCGCCTCAACGCCGACGACGCGGCCGGCGAGGTCTTCGAACTTCTCGAGCTTCAGGCTGGAGGCGGGATCGGTGTAGATGCTG
>JAQGJF010000476.1 GCA_028290765.1 Tardiphaga sp. | reverse complement strand
GTGCCGCCGGCGCCGGTGCCGACCCGGGTCGCGGTCTCGACCATGGCGCCGACCACCTTCGGATGCTGACCCATGCCGAGGTAGTCGTTGGAGCACCAGATCACGACATTGCGTGGCCCCTTGGGCGAATGCCAGACGGCATGCGGAAATCGGCCCGCGATCCGCTCGAGATCGGCGAATACGCGGTAGCGCCGCTCGTCATGCAGCCGGCCGAGGGCGTCACTGAAGAACTTGCTGTAATCCATCACGAAACCTGAAAAAAGGAACCGATCCCATCCGGGGATCGAGCTCGTTTTAGAACTTTTCCAGCTTTGATGTCGAGCCGGAATTCAGCCTCGGCTGTCCGGTCGGTGGGGGAGCGGGTTCCTTCAGGCTCGGATCAAAGCTTGATCCTGACGACATCTTGATCGGCTCTGCCGATTGCAAGGACGAATTTGGTCACGTCGCCTTGAAACGGAGCACGCCGTCCGATTTCTGGACCACCGTCAGCCGCCCCTGCACCAGCATGTAGTTGACATGCGCAATCAATTCGCCCGCGGCGAAGCCGGTCTGATGGGCATCGAGCACGTGTTTGTGAAACACCACCGGCACCAGTTCGGCGGACGTCTTCGGCGTTTCGCGGCAGGCCGCCGCGATCATCTGGCAGCGCTCTTCGTGATGATCGGCCAGCTGGGTGATGCGGGTCTTGACGCCGTAAAACGGCAGGCCGTGGCCCGGCAGCACCAGCGCATCGTCGGGCAGGCTCTCTTTGAGGCTTTGCAGCGAGCGCAGATAGGAACCCAGCGAATTTTCGTCCGGCTCATGCGCCCACACGCTGACATTCGGCGAAATCTTGCTCAGCACCTGGTCGGCCGAGAGAAACAGTTTTTCGTCGGCGCAATAGAGCATCACCTGGTCGGCCGAATGGCCGGCGCCGGTGATGATCTGGAACCGGCGGGTGCCGATCGAAATCTCATCGCCATGGGAGAGGCGGCGATAGGCCGCGGGAAGCGGCACGGTTCTTTTGAGATAGTCTTGGCCGCGGCCGAGCAATTGCTCGGTGATTGCCTCGTCCATGCCGTGGCGTCGGAAGAATTTTCGCGAGTTCACCAGCCGCTCTTCGGTTCGGCGGTTCTGGTGATAGACGCCCTGCAGATATTCGATCTGCGACATGTAGAACGGGCAGTTGAAGCGCTGCACGATCCAACCGGCCTGGCCGACATGATCGGGGTGGGCATGGGTGACGATCACCCGGCTGATGGTCTTGCCTTTGAGCGGGCCGTCGAACAGCGCCGTCCACGCGGCGATCGTGGCGTCATTGCCGAAGCCGGTGTCCACCATGGCCCAGCCGTCGCCATCGGCCAGCAGGTAGATGTTCACATGGTTGAGGCGGAACGGCAGGTCCAGCCGGATCCACAATACCCCGGGCACCACTTCGACGACGTCTGCCGGCCCGGGATGCTTGTCCCAGGGGTAGCGCAGCGCGTCGATCGGGCTCTGGAGGGCGTCTGTTTTCGAATGCATTCTATCGGCTTAGCGGGACAATGTCCGGCGCGCTAGCCGAAATTCCTGGCCAACCCATCCCGCGATGGGCCACGCCGCATGATGGCCATGCAAAGGTGCATGGCAGGCATTGATGCGCTGGACAAACAAAAAGGCCGGCGCGAGGCCGGCCTTTTCTACTTTTATTTTGCAAACCTCAGATGAGGCAAAGATCAATACTTCGCAACGACCGGGCCGCCCCAGTTGAAGTGATAGTTCAGGCCGGCCTTGACGGTGTGCTCGTCGTTGGTGGTGCTGCCGAAGCCCGAGAGCACGACCGGGGTCACGAAGTTGGTCTTGCCGAAGTTGTAGTACTGATACTCGACCTTGGCCGACCAGTTCTGGGCGAACATGTATTCCAGACCGCCGCCGACAGTGTAGCCATCATGATGGCTGCTGTTGAGCGCGAACGCGGTCGGGACGCCGCCAACGGTCAGCGACTGGCTGTAGTCGGAGTAGGCATAGCCGCCCTTCACGTAGAGCAGCGCCGGACCCCAGGTGTAGCCGAGGCGGCCGGTCACCGAGCCGATGCCACGTTCGTTGTTGGTGTAGATCGCGACCGGAGCGGTCGGGAACGTGGTGGAGCGGTTGCTGCTGCCGAGCCAGCTGTACTGGCCTTCGATACCGACAACCCAGGTCGGGGCGAACTGATAGTCGGCGCCAACCTGCACACCGCCGAGGAAGCGGCCATCATTGCTGCCGTTGGTGACGCCGGCGCCGCTGAAGCCGTTGTCGCCGTTGAAGGCACCACCGACGTGGCCGCCGATGTAGAAACCGGTCCAGTTGTAGATCGGCGCGGGCACGTAGGCCGGGGCCTTGGTGTAGGTGCGGGCGCCCAGATCGGCGGCGAGTGCAGGCGCCGTCGCGCCGAGAGCGACGAGGGCCACAGTTGCAAGCAGGAACTTCTTCATTTTCTTTAATTCTCCAGAGAACGCGTTTTTTCGAACTCGTTTCGATAGCCGTGCATCGGCTCCGTCCATGGCGCGCACTTAGACAGCTTTTGCGTAAAATGCTGTCACTAATAGGTCACAGCGAGTCACTACCCAACCATTTGGAACGGTTCGATTTTCGGGTGCTTAATGCGGCCTTAATCGAAGCTTAAAGAAGCCTTAATTTGGAACCGATCGGCCTCGTGAATCTCATGGTTTGGTGATGTGGGCCGCGTTCAAACGATCCCCGGCGTGGCTCGCGCGCCGAGGTGATCGAATTACAAGACACAGCCGTTTCTGGCCGACAGCTTCGGCCTTCAGCTCACGACAGATGGTGCACTTGTTGAAGGCCGTAGACCGGCGTCGGCAGGCCTTCGATGCGTGCCTTGAGTTGCAGCGACAGGAATTGCGAATAGTGGCGCGACTGATGCAAATTGCCGCCATGGAACCAGAGCGCCTCCTGCTGGGTCGGTTTCCACATGTTCCGTTGTTCGCCTTCCCACGGACCCGGATCCTTGGTCGTGTTCGAACCCAGCCCCCAGACTTTGCCGACCTTGTCGGCGACTTCTCGGGAAATCAGGTCCGCGGCCCAGCCGTTCATCGAACCGTAGCCGGTGGCGTAGACGACGAGATCGGCCGGCAGTTCGGTCCCGTCGCTCAGGATGACGGAATGCTCGGTCAGTTTTTTGACATCGACACCGCTCTTCAGCTTGATGCTGCCATTGGCGATCAGTTCCGAGGCGCCGACATCGATGTAGTATCCGGACCCGCGCCGCAGATACTTCATGAACAGGCCTGAATCGTCGTCGCCATAATCGAGCAGGAAACCTGCCTGCTCGAGGCGCTTGTAGAAGAGGGCGTCGCGTTCCCGGATCGCGTTGTAAACCGGGATCTGGAACTCGTGCAGGATCTTGTAGGGCAGCGAGGCGAAGATCAGGTCGGCCTTCGCCGTCGTCATTCCGGACTGCACCGCCTGTTCGGAGTAAAGTGCGGCCAATCCGAGCTCCATCAGCGAGTCCGACTTCACAATATGGGTCGTCGAGCGTTGAACCATGGTGACATCCACTCCGGCTTCCCAAAG
>JAQGJF010000371.1 GCA_028290765.1 Tardiphaga sp. | reverse complement strand
CCCCACGACATTTCAATGTTCGATATAGGCCATTGCTTCGTTCATATCGCCGAAGCAGACCACCGTATCGTCGTCGACCATGACCATTCGGCCATAATGGGTCGAGGTCGAGATTTCGAAGATATGCGGCGTCATGGCGCGGCCCAGGGATTCGCTGATCTCGCTCATCGTGAATACCAGCTTGCCTTCGCCGTCGATGCGGATCATGGCCGGCATGTAGGTGACCGTGACGCCCTTCTTTTGCTCCATGACTTCAGCGATGGCGCGCGCCTCGACGCTGTCGTTCATGGTGACGCCGCATTGGTGAGAAATCGTGTCTTCAAAGCGGATGTCCTTCATCGATTTGAAGATGTTTGCGTGGACCTCGGACATTTTTATCTCCTGACTTATTTGCTGGTTTGCAACGGTTTGAAATTTTTGGTTCAGCGCACCGATCAGGGTGCCTTGAGGCCAACTTCCGCACAGATCGCCGCCATGCGGTTCTTCCCCAGGGCCTGAGCCTCAGCGAAACTTGAAACCTTGACGCGCGGCTGTGACCAGATCGGCTGCAGGTTGGCGGCGGCTTCGCTGGCCAGGGCTGCGTGGTGAGCGATCCAGCCATTGAACAGGCCCTGGTTATGGGCGCCGTGATCCTTGTCATGCGTGAGCATGTGGATCAGTTCGACGGAATTGGCGAGATTGCGCTCGTAGTCCGCCTCGGCGGCGGAAACGACCGAAGGGGTTGCGAAGTCGCCCTGCGAGGCTGCCATCTGCATGACGAACCCGCTGCGGAACAATTCCCCAACCATCGGCTCGAACACCAGATTGGTTGCGAAATACTGCTCGAGGAAGTCGGTCGCGCCCATGATCGCTTCGACCGCCTTGCGCGTGCCCTGCCAGATCGGATCGTCGAGCCAGTGCTTCTTGCCGGCGCCCGGATCGAAACCTTCGATGTCGAGACCTATTTCAGCGAGATAGAGCGTCAAGTCCTGGGCGAAGCGCAGCTTGTAGGACGAGTTGGTGAGAATGGCGTTGTTGACCATCTGGGTGTAGCCGTAGCGCTGGGCCTGCATCAGCGACGTGCCGAGACCGAACTCGACATGCTTGTAGGCGCCGAGATGATCCTGCAGCGCCTTGATCCAGGCCTTGTCGAAGCGCTTCGGCGCGCCGGACTTGCGGGCGTTTTCAATGACGCCCTGCACCATGCCGCAAATCGTCGACTGCCGCTGATAGTGCGTGCGCTCCCACTCCTGGTCGACGGCGCGGAACTGATGCCAGTTCGAACTCAGCGCCTTGGTCCAGGTCTTGGAATAGGTCGGCGTGCCGTCGGGAAAGGAGATGATCCAGTCCTGGAGCAGATAGCGTTCCGGATCGGGCTGGACGTCGACCGTCATGTCCTCGTAATGGGTCGCCTTGCGGCCCTTGGGTTCGAAGTAATTATATTTGCGGCTGTCCGAACCCGGAAATGTCGCCGATCCTGCCGCGCCGGAATGAACCGGATGCGAATGCTGTGCTGAGACGTTCATGCTTTCCTCCCTGGAGATCGTTCGAGTTGACTTGTCATGTTGCGCGATGGGGCGACGCCGCCGTCAACGCGTTGCCGGCGTAAACTTGTCGAAATAGATGTGATCGGGCTCCACGTTGTTCATCTGCAGCACCGGCAGTATCGCGTCGATCATCGGCGCGGGACCGCAGGCATAGGCATCGATAGCGCCGCTCAAACTCTCGGCGCGCAAGTGGCGCTGGACGACCTCGTGAACAAAGCCGGTTTCGCCTTGCCAGTCATCGTCCGCGGTGGCGTGCGACAGGGCAGGAATGAATTTGAAGTCGGACAACTGCGCCGCAATGACGGCGATTTCGTCGAGCATGAACAGATCCGCGCGGGTTCGCGCACCGTAGAAGAAACGCACCGGCCGCTGCTCGCCGCTCAGCACATGGTCGCATAGCATCGACCATAGCGGTGACATCCCGGACCCGCCGCCGATCAGCAGCATCGGACCGCTGCGTGCTTCGCGCCGGAAGCAGGCGCCATATGGCCCCTTCGCCTTCAGCATCGCGCCCGGCTGCAAGTGCCCGTCAAGCTGGGCCGAAAACGCGCCATCCGGATACTTCTTGATAATGAACGCCAGGCTCGTTCCGTTAACCGGCGCATTGGCCATTGAAAAGGCGCGCGTCACGCCGGCATCGACAAGCGTCAGGTCGACATATTGTCCGGCCCAGAACTTCAGCGGCTTGTCGAGCTCGACCTCGAGCAGACGAATGTCGTGGGTCAGCGGGGTGACTCTGGTCAGGCGGGCATCGAATTCCTTTACGGCAATCGCATGGGACAGCAGGTCCTCGTCGAAGTTCAGCAATTCCACTTCGATGTCACTGTAGGCATGCGTCTTGCAAAGCAGGATATGATCGGTCTCGCGCTCATAGTCGGGCAAGGCGAATGTCGAGTACTTCTGCAACTCGATGTCGCCGCTGACGAGCCTGGACTTGCATGAGCCGCACTGGCCTTCCTTGCAGCCATGCATGAGGGCGATGCCCTGACGGAAGGCGGCGTCGAGAACGGTTTCGCCCTCCGCGACATCCATCTCGATGCCGACAGGTTCGAAACGTACCTTGTGGAGCACAGCTTCCGACATGCTATCCCGAAATGTTTGAGAGACGTGCTTGAGGCGAGGCAAAACCTGCGCGGACGCGCTGGCGGTCGAAGAGGGGGATCGTGTGCCGATCCCACTCTTCCGGATTCCGTCTAGAGGCAGGGGTTGATCTTGTAGCCCTTGCGATATTCCGCGACGGCGGCGTCGCGTTCCGCGCCGGGTTTCAGAGCCCGGAAAGCCCGCAGCGGGCTGCCGAGCGTGTTGCCGCGGATGTGATCGAGCGTCCACATGTCCTTCTGCTCGAAGCGCAGATGCGGCTGCGGCACCAGGGTCTTCCCGTCGGAACGAACGAATCCGAGGTCGACCATCGCGTCGGCATGATCCCAGCCATGGTAGCACTCCTCCCATTCACGGCGCCCGCTGAAGCGGCCCATGGCGGGAGTGGCGCGCCCTTCGTATTCGGCGGCGAAAGCCACCTTGTGCGTCCAGCGGCACCCTTCGGAGCAGTAGGTGTACATCTTGCCGTCCACTTCATCGCAGCAGAAATCCTCGCGGATCAGGCAGGGGACCATGCAGCTCCAGCAGCGGTGCGGATAGACGTAGCCGACGTCACCATTGAAGGCGATGTTCTTCTCGCCCGGGACGGAAAGCTTGGCGTGCCATTTCCAGAAGTCACCGAATTCGGCGTACCAGCCCGGATATTTGTGCTCGAACCACTCGAAGTCCTTCTCGGTCTGGGCCTCGATGCGCCAGAAGTTGAACGACCAGCCGACGGTGAAGAATTGCGCCGTCTTGTGCACGTAGTTCTTCTTGACGATGCGATCCCAGGCTGCCGCGACGTCGTCGTGGTGGATCTTGATGCCGTACTTCTCGAGCGGCAGCATGTAGGTGCGATAATAGTCCTCATAGATCCAGCGGTGCCAAAGCTCCGCATAGGATTCCTTTTTCTTGTCGCGATCGGTCGTGCCGTATTCGATGAACGTGCCGATGGCGGCGTCGACGATCGCATGGTTCTGCCAGAAAGCGTATTTTAGATCGCGTTCCAGCAGTTGATGGTTGGACGGATCGTTGATCATCGCCATCAACATCGAGTGGCCGTTGCCGATATGGCGCGATTCGTCCGACTGCACCGACAGGAACACCGTCGGCAGCGCATAATCGCCGTTGCGGGCGGCTTCCGAGGGCATCGCGACGAACAGCGTGTTGGTGAAGGCCGTTTCGGCCACAACGGTCAGGTAGACGTTCGCGGCGGTGACGGCATCGCCGGTCAGGAAGCCCTCGGCAAACTGCCGCCCGATCGTGGTGGCGTAGCACTTGCCGAACGCAGCCTCCGTAATATCGAACCCGGCCGGATCGATGTAGTTTTCCATGTACCACTTCTTCAGATTCATCTGGATCGTCGAGTGCCGGAACTCGTCGACCATCTGCATCGTGAAGCCGGTGCGCAGCTCTTCGCCGGGCGCCAGACGGCCGACCATGGCCATGGAGCGCGCCGCCGAGATTTCCGGGAACGGAATGATCGCCAGGAACAGCTTCATCCACTCGACCCAGCGCGGCTCGACATTGCGGAACATGTCGCCGCGCAGCGCCGCATCGAGCGCGCCATAGACGCGGTTGTCCTTTTCTTCCTGCATCGGAAAATAGGAACGCAGCACCTGCTTCATCGGATCGCGCGGAACTTTCGAGATCTTGTAATCGGTCGGGAAGGTCATTGCCTCCTGGACGTAGCTTGGGGTCCAGCCAAGATCCGCGACGCGATTTGCCGCCTCGGCGATGCTGATGCCCTTCTGGGCCGTAATCTTGTTCAGGGTCAGACTTGCAGACATTTCCATCTCCTTTGAACGTTGCATTAACCTCGGC
>JAQGJF010000336.1 GCA_028290765.1 Tardiphaga sp. | reverse complement strand
CCGGCCGGCCGTTCGACCGCGCGCTGCGGCAGGGCGAAGCGCTGCGCATCTTCACCGGCGGCGTGGTGCCCGCAGGCAGCGATGCCGTGGTGATCCAGGAAGACACCGCGCGCGACGGCGACACGGTCACTATCAACGAAGCCGCCAGCGTCGCCAAACATATCCGCCCGGCCGGTGTCGACTTCAACGCAGGCGACGTGCTGCTGCGTAAAGGCCAGCGTCTCACCGACCGCGACCTCGCGCTCGCTGCCGGCATGAATCATCCCGAACTCCCGGTACGATGCCGCCCGGTGATCGCCGTGCTCGCCACCGGTGACGAGTTGGTGATGCCCGGCGCCACCCCCGGCCCCGGCCAGATCGTGCTCTCCAACGGCTTTGCGCTGCGTGCACTGGCCCGCGCCGAAGGCGCCGACGTCATCGACCTCGGCATTGCCGCGGACACGCTGGAAGCCACCAATGCCGGCATCCAGCGCGCCATCGCGGCCGGCGCCGATATCCTCGTCACCACAGGCGGCGCTTCCGTGGGCGATCATGATCTGGTCAAGCAGTCGCTGGAGGCCGCCGGCGTCACCATGGCGTTCTGGCGGATCGCGATGCGGCCCGGCAAGCCGATGATGCACGGCCAGCGCGGCGCGATGCGCGTGGTCGGCCTGCCCGGCAATCCCGTGTCATCCTATGTCTGCGCCTTCCTGTTCATGGTGCCGTTGATTCGCGCGCTATCGGGCCGCGCCGACGTGAATCATGTCATCGAATCGGCCGTGCTCGGCCGCGATCTCGGCGCCAACGACCAGCGCGAAGATTATTTGCGTGCGGTCCTGACGCGCCGCGACGACGGCGTGTTAATCGCAACCGCGGTGACCAAGCAGGATAGTTCGCTGTTGGGAAATCTCGCAGCGGCGCAGGGACTTCTGATCCGCAAGCCGTTTGCGCCGGCGGCACTTGCGGGCTCGCCGTGCGAGATCATGCGGTTGCCGATTTAGTCCGTTGCGGTTTTGTTGACGGGAAATTAATCGTTGCAGAACACATATGGAACATATAGTGTTCGTTCATGATTTGTTTCGAGATTCAGCGGCTTCTGCCCACTCGCGACTAACTTGAACGACCGCGACGGCAGGCACCGTCAATGAGGGATGGACCGAGATGCTCACGCGCAAACAGTATGAACTTCTGCGATTCATCAACGAGCGGCTGAAGGAAGCCGGCGTGCCGCCGTCGTTCGACGAGATGAAGGACGCGCTCGACCTGCGTTCGAAGTCCGGCATCCACCGGCTGATCACCGCCCTGGAAGAACGCGGCTTCATCCGCCGCCTGCCCAATCGCGCCCGCGCCATCGAGGTCATCAAGATGCCCGAACTCGGCGCCAGCGGCGCCGGCAACGGCCGTCGCGGTTTCACCCCGAGCGTCATCGAAGGCAATCTCGGCAAGGTCCGCCCCGGCAACAACAGCAGCAATAGCAACAACTCGGATGACGATGCCGGACGTTCGGTTTCGGTCCCGGTGATGGGACGCATCGCGGCCGGCACGCCGATCGAGGCGTTGCAGACCCGCAGCCACACCATCAGCGTGCCGCCGGACATGCTCGGTTCGGGCGAACATTACGCACTCGAAGTGCGCGGCGATTCGATGGTGGACGCCGGCATCCTCGACGGCGACATGGCGCTGATCCAGCGCAACGAGACCGCAGAAACCGGCGACATCGTCGTGGCGCTGATCGACGAGGAGGAAGCGACTTTAAAACGCTTCCGCCGCCGCGGCTCCTCGATCGCGCTCGAGCCCGCCAACACATCCTACGAAGTCCGCATCCTGCCGCCGAACCGGGTTCGGATTCAGGGCAAGCTGATCGGGTTGTACCGGAAGTATTGAGCCAGAATTACAGAACGCGGCATCAGTCGTAACCATTTTGAACTCGCAATAGCAGATTGGGGGGAAGTCATATGGGTGCCGGAAATGATATGATCTTGTCGTTGCTGCCTTTTCTAATCCTCAGCATTCCGTTGTTATGGGGGAACTACCTGCTCGCCAGTCGCACCGAAAGAAGCGGAGCTCTGTATATCGTGCTCACGCTGATCCCCATGATTGGCTTCGTGGCCACGATCTATCTGTTTTACAGCTCCATTCTCTTCGCGCTCGAACGCACGAAAGCCGCACCGCCGCCTTTCCCCTCGCGCCAGATGGCTTAGACCACCGCGAAACTGTCAATTGAGACGTTCGCGCGCCGCCTGGCGTCGGATGGCAACATCCGAAACCACTGGCGTTTCACGGGAACGGGCTCATCCGAAATCCCTTCAACCTGGGACCGCTTGGTCGAGCCCGGAACGAATTTGTGATTGGGACCGTCGGCACGGGCCGCACAATTGCCCACAAGGCGGTCAACCATCGCTCACTGTTGTCCACTCTGATAGAGGCCTGCGCCTCCGAGCGGCGTTGGTCGGCTATCGCGACCCAGGAGCAAATCCGATGTGTGACTATAGCCTGCACGCCGTTGCATCGCGCCCCGCCCAGGTTGGAGAGACGCTCGTCACCACGACATTCCGCGGAACGTCGACGCGCGGTTTTGCGTCAGAAAGCGACCGTGCGGTCGCGGTCTGCATGCTTCCCGGAACCGAACTGGCGTTCGCCGAAGACGTCAGATACGACAGCCGATGGATTTGGGCGCGCTCGATCGATTGCCGGGTCGGGAAATTCGGCGTGGTCGACCCGGATGTCCCGCACCGTCACCATGATGCGATCGAGTTCCCCGATGGCGGCCGTGTACTGGTGACGCAGCTCAGCGAAGGGCAGCGCGTGACCGTGCTGCAATTGCCTGTGGTGCATCAGGTTGCGGGGCATGCGCAACCGGCCGCTCGCACGGCCACGGCGGCAACGCCGGCCTCCATTGACTGAAATGGTGGCGCGGATATTCCCGCCGATTCCGGGGCTCCGTCGATGGACGGTGCCCCGCATCAATGCGCGCGCGCCACTCGCCGCGGATCACGGCGACGGCGCGCGGGCCGAGGAACTGGATAATCTAAGGCTGGCGCTGGCGACTTTCGCGGTGCAGCTCGACGTTTTCGAAATGCGCACCAACAAAGCATCGCACCGCAACGGCATCACCCTCCCTCCGCCTGCTATCGGTCGCCAACATCATATGGAGAATGACTGGTGGTCAATAAGGTCACTTGGCAGCAAGCCGGACTCGTGACGACACCGGGCCGCTACATGTTCAGATTCGGCTGGCTCACGGTCGCGGCGGAAGATCTTGCAATCTGGGAGCGCTTTCCGGATGCGGCGTTCACCCTCGTCTGCACGACGGCGGCGGAAGACGACCGCGAGTTTCGGCTGGGCGCCTTCGAACTGCGTGAAAAATCTGTCGCCCAGTAGTCCGTCGCCCTGCAGGATGTGAAGCGGCCCTGTTGGGAAGCGCGTGGGCGGCCGCGTGGGTCCGCCCGCCTGCACCGGGCCGCTCCAGGCGTTCCCAGCAGCGCAAGCGGGACGATTGTACCACAGTCATCTGTACTGCGGTCATTGCCGGCCACAATCCTCAGCTCGGCACGCCAACCGGTCACGCCGCGACCCAATTTCCGACCAACCTTGATTTGCCCCACGCTCAATGCAAGGAGTACCGGGAACCAAAACAATAGATTTGCCGGCGCAGGCAATTTTCGGGAGGCATCGATGTTCGTTCGCAAGCTGTGGTTTTCCGGCGTTTTCGCGGCGGCAATGTCGATATCGCTACCGGTCGTTGCGCAAACCCAGCTGCGCATGGCCTGGTATTCGGATGGCAATGAAGGCGAAGTCATCACCGACCTGATCCGGAAATTCGAAGCCAAAAATCCGGATATCAAGGTGACCATCGACCAGGTGCCGTTCAAGGCGATCAACGAGACGCTGCCGGTGCAGCTTGCCGCGGGCGAGGGCCCGGATATGGCCCGCGTGGTCGATCTCGGCGGCGTGTCGCGCTACATGCTCGATCTCCGGCCCTATCTGAAGGACCCCGCCTATTGGGAAAAGAACTTCGGTCCGTTTCTGATCTGGATGCGCGAGCCCGGCAACACCACGGCAATTCCGGGATACATGACCCAATTGACCGTGACCGGTCCGTTCGCCAACAAGACCCTGTTCGAGCAGGCGGGTGTGCAGCTGCCCGGCGACAAAGCCACCTGGGACGATTGGGCGAAAGCCGCCAAGCAGGTTGCCGACAAGGTCCAGGCCCCCTTCCCGATCGCCATCGACCGTTCCGGGCATCGTTTCCTCGGCATGGCGATCTCCGAAGGCGCGAAGATTTTCGACGCCAAGGGGGAGCCGGCCGTCATCGATGACGGCTTCAAGCGCGCCGTGGAGAAGGTCGTGGGCTGGCATGCCTCCGGCGTCATGTCGAAGGAGCTTTGGGCTTCGGTTTCGGGCGCGACCTATCGTGGCGCCAATGACGAGTTCAAGAACGCTCAAGTTGTTCTGTACATGTCGGGGTCCTGGCAGGTTGCGCAGTTCGACAAGACCATCGGCAACGCGTTCGACTGGGTCGCGGTGCCCACCCCCTGCGGCGCCGGCGGCTGCACCGGCATGCCGGGTGGCGCGGCGCTGATTGCCGTCAAGACCACCAAGAACCCGCAGGCCGTCGCCCGGGTGATGGAATATCTGTCGAGCGAGGAGGCGTTGGGGGAATTTGACAGTCGCGCGCTGTTCGTTCCCGGCCACCTCGGCCTGTCGGCAAAGGGACTGGACTATTCAACCGCCAGCCCGCCCGCCAAGGCAGCGCTTGGCGTTTTCAGCAAGGAAGTCGGCAAGATCGCGCCGGCGGCATACCAGCTGCAGGGCTACACCTTTAACCGCATCATCTTCAACGCGGTGATCAGCCGTGTCGGCCAGGTTGTTGCCGGTGAATCCAAGGTCGACGAAGCCTACAAAAGAATCGAGTCGGACGTCACCCAGCAGATTGCCGAGCGCAAAAAGTAAGGACAGGGATTCTTGACCGTCGCATCGGAGCATCGGAACCTCGACGCGGCCTCCGGTCTGACATCCGGTTTTTGGACCGCACTCGTCAAACTGGTCGATGTGCCGATGCGCGGTCTTCAGGCGCTGATCGGCCAGCGAAACATGCCCTACATGTTTCTGTTGCCGAACCTGGCTTTCTTCGGCCTGTTTGTCTTCGTGCCGCTTGTGATCAATTTCTGGTTTTCGGTGACCGGCGGTTCGGCGCTGTTCCTCGGCCAGCGCCCTTATGTCGGAAGCCAGCAATACGCCTATTTGTTCGACTGCGGCTCGTATCTCGATCCTTCGAGCTGTCGCGAGGATCATTTTTGGCGGGGCGTTCGAAACACGCTCGTCTTCACCGTTTTTCAGGTGACGATGATGGTGCTGTTTTCACTGATCACCGCGCTGGTCCTCAATATGAAGATCAGGGGCCGCGGCTTTTTCCGCGCGGCTTTTTTCTTTCCGGTACTGCTTTCCCCGGTTGTGGTCGCCTTGATCTGGAAATGGATTCTGCAACGCGACGGCCTCATCAACGCCGGGCTCACCTCACTGGGCGGCCAGAAGATCCTGTTCTTCGTGGATCCGAGTTGGGCGATGTTCTGGGCCATCTTCGTCTCGATCTGGGCGCATATGGGGTTTTACACGCTCATCCTGCTGGCCGGCCTGCAGGCCATTCCAGCCGACCTCTACGAAGCCGCCGAAATGGATGCGACACCGGTGGCGCGGGTTCTGTGGCGCATCACCTTGCCCCTGCTCTGGCCCAATCTGCTGGTCGTCGTCGTTCTGTCGCTGATCAAGGCGGTGCAGACCTTTGACGAGGTCTTTGTTCTGACCGGCGGGGGACCGGGCTCGGCAACGCTTCTCATCGTTCAATACATCTATGAGACGGCGTTCGCCAACCAGGTACAGAATTTCGGTCTCGCGAGTGCCGCCTCCGTGGTTCTCGGCGTCGTTCTGTTCGCGCTGACGCTGATCCAGCTGGCTCTCACCCGGCCGGGGAAAAACCCATGAGTGTCCTCTAATGAGTGTCCTCGAAGCTCTCGCCCGGAGACGCGGTGTCAAGCGGCTGCACTGGACCGACTATGCCGCCTACGCCTATCTCTTGATCGGCGTCGTTCTGATGTTCGGACCGGTGGTCTGGCTCGCTCTCTCCTCTTTCAAGACACAGGCGGGTCTGCTTGAATTCCCGCCGACCCTGCTGCCGATGTCGCAGAAGGAGGTGGCCGTTCAGGGCTATCCCAAGCCGCTGCCGCTGTTCACCGTCACATTGCCCGACGGGACCAGGAAAGTGATGGGTCAGGCCCGGCGTATCGGCCTGCAGGCGCAAATGGTCGATCCCGCCGATCCGGGCAAAACCGTCAATGTCGCCCTCGGCCAGCGGGAACCCCTGCGCGAGCTGGCATTTGCCACCAGCAACTATACCGATCCGCTGCGTCAGTTCGCTTTCACGCGCTATCTCGGCAATTCGGTTTTCGTGACCATCGTCGCGACCATCATCACCTTGCTGATCAATTCCATGGCGGCCTTCGCGCTGTCGATCTACGAATTTCCGGGCCGCAATGCCGCCATGGTCACCATCATCGGCACGCTGATGATTCCCATCACCGTCATCCTGGTGCCGGTCTATCTCGTGGTTACCTCGCTCGGTCTGATCAATTCGCTGTGGGCGGTCATCCTGCCGGGCGCGGCGACACCGACCGGGGTATTCCTGCTGCGGCAATATATGATGACCTTGCCGCGCGACCTGATCGAGGCGGCGCGCATGGACAAGGCGTCCGAATGGCAGATCTACGCGCGCATCGTGCTGCCGCTGTCGCTGCCCGCGCTCGCCGTTCTCGCGATCTTCTCGGTGATGTGGCGCTGGAACGAATTTCTCTGGCCACTTGCGGTTCTCACCAAGAGCGAGAGTTATACCCTGCAGATCGGCCTCAACGCGTTTCAGGGCGAATTGCAGGTACAATGGCACTATCTGCTTGCCATGACCGTTTTGACGCTGGTGCCGGTATCTCTGGTGTTTGTGTTCCTGCAACGCTTCATCACCACCGGCATCGCAAATACCGGCATGAAATAAGGACCATCGCGATGGCGCATCTCGAACTTCGCGACGTTCAGAAATCCTACGGCTCGATCAAGATCATTCACGGCATCGACCTTGAAGTGAAGGACGGCGAGTTCGTCGTCTTTGTCGGCCCCTCCGGCTGCGGCAAGTCGACGCTGCTGCGGATGATCGCCGGGCTCGAGGAAATTTCAGCCGGCGACGTCAAGATCGACGGCGTCATCATGAACGCCGTGCCCGCTTCCGAGCGCGGGCTTGCCATGGTGTTCCAGTCCTACGCCCTCTATCCCCATATGAGCGTCTACAAGAACATGGCTTTCGGCCTCGAAAATATCGGCCTGCCAAAACCCGAGATCGAGAAGCGGGTCGGCCATGCGGCGACGCTGCTGCGCCTGACCGATTATCTCCAGCGCAAACCCAAGGCTCTTTCCGGCGGGCAGCGTCAGCGTGTCGCCATCGGCCGCGCCATCGTGCGCGACCCGAAAATCTGCCTGTTCGATGAACCGCTGTCGAACCTCGATGCCGAACTACGCGTCGCCATGCGCAAGGAGCTGTCGGCGCTGCATGCCGATCTCGGCGGGACAATGATTTACGTCACCCACGATCAGGTCGAAGCCATGACGCTCGCCAACCGCATCGTCGTGCTGCGCGGCGGCAAGATCGAACAGGTCGGCACGCCGCTGGATCTCTACAACCTTCCGGACAACCTCTTCGTCGCGACCTTCATCGGATCTCCGAAGATGAACGTCGTCGAAGCGATCGTCGCCTCAACCGGCGGCAACGATATCCGCCTGACCCTGCCCGAAGGCCGTGAACTGTCGCTTCCCTTTGGTGGAGACGATATTCAAGCCGGGCAAAAAGTCTCGCTCGGCATTCGACCCGAACACATCGACGTCGCTGCCGACGGCGACCTGGATATGAGCGTCGATCTTGCTGAACAATTGGGCGGCGAGACCTACTGTTACGCGACAGGCAATGGGTTGCCGCAATTCACCATTCGCGAGACCGGCCAGGCCAGCCGAAGCCGCGGCGACGCGCTGCGCATTCGCCTGCGCCGCGACTGCGTTCATCTCTTTGCCGAGGATGGCAAGGCGATCCGGCACGGCGCAGTCCGGGCCCGGAGCTAGAGCGTTTTCAAGCGAAGTGGATACCGGTTCGCGTGAAGAAAACGCGTCAAAACAAAAAGATAGAGCCCCGTTCCGATTTCATCGGAACGGGGCTCTAGATCGAAACTTTC
>JAQGJF010000330.1 GCA_028290765.1 Tardiphaga sp. | reverse complement strand
TTGCCGTTGGTGCCGGTGATGGCGACGAACGGCGCATCCGGCACGTGGCGCGCCCGCTCGCGACAAAACAGTTCGATGTCGCCGATCACCTCGATGCCGGCCTCGCGTGCCGCCAGCACGGTCCAATGCGGCGCCGGATGGGTCAGCGGTACGCCCGGCGTCAGCACCAGCGCCGCAAAGCTTCGCCACGACACCGTGCGCAGATCCGCGGTGATGAACCCGGCCTGCGCGGCCTCGACTAGCCTGTCGACGCTGTCGTCACTGGCGATGACTTCCGCGCCGCCCGCCTTCAACGCGTGACAGCTCGCGAGCCCGGACCCGCCGAGCCCGAACACCGCGACCGTCTTGCCGGCGAAAGAGGTGACGGGGATCATGGGGAAACCTCGCCGCGGCTCTCTTCCCCTCTCCCCTTGTGGGAGAGGGTGGCGCGAATGCGCGAAGCGCGTTCGTGACGGGTGAGGGGGAGCGGCAAAACGAGAGGCCGTCCCCTCACCCGTCGCTGCTGCGCCATAGCCGATGCAACGCATCGGCGGATATTTAAAGTGACGGCGGCCAAGGGCCGCCTTCGGCCACCCTCTCCCACAAAGGGAGAGGGAAGAAAAAATGCACCGTGCGCCAACACGCCCAACCGCATCACCTCAGCTTCAGCGTCGACAGCCCGACCAGCGCCAGCATCACCGAGATGATCCAGAACCGGATCACGATCTGCGGTTCGGTCCAGCCCTTCTGTTCGAAATGATGATGCAACGGCGCCATCCGGAACACGCGCTTGCCGGTGAGCTTGAAGGACACCACCTGCACGATCACCGAGACCGCTTCCAGCACGAACAGTCCGCCGATCACCCCGAGCACGATCTCGTGCTTCACCGCCACCGCGATCGAGCCGAGCATGCCGCCGAGCGCCAGCGATCCGGTGTCGCCCATGAAGATCGAGGCCGGCGGCGCGTTGAACCAGAGGAAGCCGAGGCCGGCGCCGAGCACGGCGCCGCACAGCACCGCCAGTTCGCCGGTGCCGGCGACGTAAGAGATCTGCAGATAATCCGAGAACACCAGATTGCCGGACAGGTAGCAGATCATGCCAAAAGAGGCCGCCGCGATCATCACCGGGACGATGGCAAGGCCGTCGAGGCCGTCGGTGAGGTTGACCGCGTTGCCGGCACCGACCACGATGAAGGCGCCGAAGATGATGAAGAACCAGCCGAGGTTCAGCACCACGTCCTTGAAGAACGGAATTACCAGCGCGCTGGAGAGCGGATCGCGGCCGAGCTTGACGAGAGCATAGCAGGCCGCCGCCGCGATCAGGCTCTCGATGGTGAGCCGGGTGCGGCCGGAGAAGCCGGCATGAGTCTGTTTGGTGACCTTCAGATAGTCGTCGTAGAAGCCGACGAAGCCGAAGCCGAGCGTCACCGCCAGCACGATCCAGACGTAGGGATTGAGCGGATTGGCCCACAGCACGGTGGAGACCACCAGACCCGACAGGATCATCAGCCCGCCCATGGTCGGCGTGCCGATCTTGGTGACGAGATGGGATTTCGGCCCGTCGGTGCGGATCGGCTGGCCCTTGCCCTGGCGCAGCCGCAGATGGTCGATGATCCAGGGCCCGAACAGGAACACGAACAGCGCCGCCGTGACCATGGCGCCGCCAGTGCGGAAGGTGATGTAGCGAAACACGTTCAGGGCCGGAATCGTGCCGGACAGGTCGACAAGCCAATAGAACATTCAAACCGCCTTACATCGCCGCATCATCGAGCGCGGCTTTGTCGGGAAAGCGCTTTTCGAGCGCGTTGACAATCGTTTTCATGCGCGAGCCGAGCGAGCCCTTGACCATAATGACGTCACCGGCCCGGATCGCGGAGACCACCTGCGATTCGAGTTCGGCCGCGCTCCCGGCATAGCCTCCCCGCTTGCCCGAGGAAAGGGCATCCCACAAATTGCGCATCATCGGTCCGCAGCAAAATACCGTGTCGATGTTGTTGGACTTGACCGCCTCGTTGAGCCCGCGATGCAGATCGGCGCTGGCGGGACCGAGTTCCAGCATGTCGCCGAGCACCGCGATGCGGCGGCCTTGGCGGCCGACCGCCGCCTGGCCGAGCACGTTCAGCGCCGCGGTCATCGAGGCCGGATTGGCGTTATAACTCTCGTCGACCAGCGTGGCTTCGCCGCCGGCAACCTCCAGGGCGCGGCGGACGCCGCGGCCGGCCGCGGGCTGCACCTGCGACAGCGTCAGGCCGGCCAGCGCGAGATCGGCGCCGGCCAATTGTGCCGCCGCCATCACCGCCAGCGAATTCATCGCCATATGCCGGCCCGGCATGCCGAGCTTGTAAGTCACCTCATGACCCATGATCTGCGCATGCACCGCCGAGCAGGCCGCGTGAAGCGACACGTCGAGCAGCCGCGCATCGGATGCTTCATTCGCGCCGAACGTGACGATGCGCGAGACGCCGAGCTTTTCGGCCCGCCGGCGCAGCCGATCGAACTGCGCATTGTCGCGGTTGAGCACCGCCGCGCCGCCAGGCTCCAGCCCGGCAAAGATCTCCGCCTTGGCATCGGCAATCGCCTCGATGCCGGCGAAAAACTCCAGATGCACCGGCTCGACGGTGGTGATGATGGCGATATGCGGCCGCACCAGTTTGACCAGCGGCTCGATCTCGCCGGCATGGTTCATGCCGATCTCGAAAATCGCAAAACCGCTGGAGGCCGGACAACGCGCCAGCGACAGCGGCACGCCCCAGTGATTGTTGAACGAAGCCACCGAGGCATGGGTCTTGCCTTGCGCGGAAAGCACCCGCAGCAGCGCCTCCTTGGTCGAGGTCTTGCCGACCGAGCCGGTGACGGCGATGACGCGTCCGCCGAGCCGCGCCCGCGACGCGCGCGACAGATCGACCAGACCGGCGAGCACGTCGTCCACCACCAGCAGCGGCGCGTCGGCAGCGAATTTTTCGCGCTGCGCGGTTTCCACCACCGCCAGCGCCGCACCGGCGTTCAAGGCCGCCGCGACGAAAGCATGGCCGTCATGCACATCGCCCTTGATGGCGAAATACGCCTCGCCGGGCGTGATGCTGCGGCTGTCGATCGAAATGCCCGAAACGGCTTGCGGCACGGCTCCGTTGCCGGTGGCGCGCATCGCCGCCGCCATCGCGTCGGATGTCCACAAAGGTTCTGTCGTCATGCCACCCTCGAAGCCAGCGCCGCGGCCACGGCATCGTGATCGCTGAATGGCAGCACTTGATCGCCGACGATCTGGCCGGTCTCGTGGCCCTTGCCGGCAATCAGCAGCGCATCGCCCGGCTGCAGCGAAGCAATCGCGGTGCGAATCGCCTCGGCGCGGTCGCCGATCTCCCTGGCATCTTTCGCCGCCGCCAGAATGGCGGCACGAATGATTGCCGGATTTTCGCTGCGCGGATTGTCATCGGTGACGATGACGCTGTCGGCATTTTGCGTGGCGATCTCGCCCATCAAGGGACGCTTGCCGGCGTCGCGGTCGCCGCCGGCGCCGAACACCACCACCAGCTTTCGTTTGGCGTAAGGCCGCAGCGCCTGCAGCGCCTTGGCCAGCGCATCGGGCTTGTGGGCGTAGTCGACGAAAACCGGCGCGCCATGGTGGTCGCCGACCCGTTCGAGCCGCCCCTTGGCGCCTTCGAGAAATTGAATAGTGCCGAAGACTTTTTCCGGATCGTTGCCGGTACCGATCACGAGGCCGGCGGCGACCAGCGCGTTCTCGATCTGGAATTCGCCGACCAGCGGCAGCCGGACCTCGTATTCCTGCGCGCGATGCCGGATGATCAAGCGTTGCGTAAAACCCTCGATCGTCACATCGACCAGCTCGATACCCTTGCTGGAGCCGTCGCCGTTGCGGCCCACCGTCATGATCCGGAGACCGCGCACGCGTGCAGCATCGATCACCTGCTGCGAGCAATCGTGATCGGCCGAGATGACCGCGACGCCCCTGCTGGCCACCAGGTCGCGAAACAGCCGCAGCTTGGCGTTGAGGTAATGCGCCACGTCCGGATGATAATCCATATGGTCGCGGCTCAGATTGGTGAAACCGCCGGCCGCAATGCGCACGCCGTCGAGGCGATATTGGTCGAGCCCGTGCGAGGAGGCCTCGAAGGCGAGATGGGTGACCCCTTCGCCGGCGATTTCATCGAGCTCGCGATGCAGCGCAATCGGATCCGGCGTCGTCAGCGATCCGTAGACGGTGCGCTTGGGCGACACCAACCCGATGGTGCCGATGCTCGCGGCGGCGAAGCCGAGGCGCTGCCAGATCTGCCGGGTGAAGGCAGCGACGGAAGTCTTGCCGCTGGTGCCGGTGACGGCGGCGATGGTGGCGGGCTGGCGCGGATAAAATTGCGCCGCGGCGAGCGCCAGCGCGCGACGCGGATTCGAGACCGTCACGAACGGCACGCGAATTTTGTCCGGCGCATGATCGCCGGACTTGTCCGGCGCATGATCGCCGACCACCGCCACCGCGCCCGAGGCGATCGCCTGATCGACAAAACGCGTACCGTCGGTCTTGCTGCCGGCGAGAGCGAAGAAGACGTCGCCGGCTTTCACCGCGCGACTGTCCATGGCCAGGCCGGTGACGGATATCGCAGCGGTCTCGCCGTCCATCACGACATCATCGCTGAAAAGGTCGCGAAGTCTCATGCTATTCCAGTTCGGCCGCGAATTGACGTGTTTCGGAGGATGACGCAACGCCACGCAAACCGCATTTTGCGCCGGCTGTAAAGTGCCGTGGCACCTTTCGAGTCCCGGCTATTGAGCCGTCTTCGATGCCGCAAGAATAAGGCGGTCGGACGGCGGCAGATCGAAACGGGGCTCAAGTCCCAGCAGCGGCGCAACGCGCGCGATTACCTTGCCACCGGTGGGCACCGCATTCCAGCCCGAAGTGATGAAACCATGGGTTTCCGGCAGCGCCTTGGGCTCGTCCAGCATCACCAGCACCTGGTATTGCGGGTTGTCCGCCGGCAGGATCGCGGTGAATGAATTCAGCACCTGCTTCTTGGAATAATGTCCGTTGACGACCTTTTCCGCGGTGCCGGTCTTGCCGCCGATATAATAGCCCTTCACGTCGGCCTGCTTGGCGGTTCCGATCTCGGCGTTGAGCCGCATCAGATAGCGGATCTTGTCGCTGGTCTCTTTTTTCACAACGCGCTTGCCGATCGCCATGGCTTCTTCCTCGCTGCGCTTGAGGAAGGTCGGCGGGATCAAATAGCCGCCATTGATCATGGCGTTGATGCCCATCACCGCTTGCAGCGGCGCCACCGAGAGGCCATGGCCGAACGCGATGGTGATGGTGTTGAGTTCGCCCCAGCGCTTCGGCACGTTCGGCATCGCGCTTTCCGGCAATTCGGTGCGCAGCCGGTCGAGCTGGCCGACCTTCTTCAGGAACGCCCGATGCGCCTCGACACCCTGTCCGAGCGCGACGCGGGCGGCGCCGATGTTCGACGAAAACGTGAAGACCTCCGACAACGAAATGGCGCGGCCGAGCGAGTGGCTGTCGTGAATGGCAAATTTGCCGTAGTGCAGCGGCATCCGCGCATCGTACATCGTGCTCAGACTGGCTTTGCCGGAATCCAGCGCCATCGCCAGGGTCAGCGTCTTGAAGGTCGAACCCATTTCATAGACGCCGGTGGTGAGGCGGTTGATGCGGTCGGGATCGTGCGCCTCCCGCGGATTGTTCGGATCGAAATCCGGCAGCGACACCATCGCCACGATCTCGCCGGTCCTGACGTTGGAGATGAGCCCGGAGGCGGCCTTGGCCTTGTACTTGTCCTTGGCCTTGATCAGTTCGTCGCGCAGCGCGTGTTCGACGCGCAGATCGACCGCGAGTTCGACCGGCTTCTGCAACCGGTCGGTCGCGAAGCCGGCGCGATGCAGGTCGGCGAGGCCGTTGGTGTCGAGCCATTTTTCGATGCCGGCGATGCCCTGGTTGTCGGTGTTGACGAGACCGATCATATGCGACACGGCGGGGCCGCTCGGATAGACCCGCTTGTTCTCGCGCAAAAAGCCGATGCCGGGAATGCCGAGGCGATGAATTTCCTGCTGCTGCAGCGGCGTAATTTCGCGCCTCAGCCAGACTAAGCCTTTGCGCGACGACAGCCGCTCGCGGACTTCGGCGGTGTCGAGATCCGGCTTCGTCGCGGTGAGCAGTTCGATCGCCTCGTCCTTGTCG
>JAQGJF010000297.1 GCA_028290765.1 Tardiphaga sp. | reverse complement strand
ATTGAAGGCCGCCTCGTATTCCGGGTCGATGTCGACCCGGACAATATGGATGAAGCCTTCGTCCGACACGGGATGGTTTCTCATGCGGTCGCCTGCGACGGCTTGCGGCGCGGAAACTTCAAGGTGGCGCGCGCCTTCAGCACCTCGAGAGCGTCCTCGTTGCGGGCGCTCGCCTCCCAGACAATGGTGCGGGTTTCGTCGAGCTGCTCGGCGATCCACACCTCGAACGTGATGGTGTCGCCATAAAACACCGGACCGGTGAACCAGAAACGATCCTCGACGGAGACGCCGATCGTGCCGACCAGTTCGCTGGTGAGGATGCTGGTGCAGAGACCGGCGACCATGATGCCGGGCGCGAGCCGGCGACCGAAACGCGTCGCGCCGGCATAGACCTCGTCGACATGGACCGGACCGAAATCGCCGGTCGCCGCGATGTAAAGCGCGCCGTCGGCCTCGGTGATGGTCTTGCTGAGGCTGACCCTGTCGCCCACCTTCAGGTCGTCGAACGATTTGGCCTCATACATGGCTCAGCCCTGCCGTTCGAAGGGAACCAGCGTCGCAGTCCCCTCCACGATCGCTTCGCCGGAAACCAGCAGCGTGCAGGTAATGCGGCACACGGCATCGTCGCCATCGACGGCGACGATCTCAGCCTTGGCCTCGACGGAATCGCCGACGATGACCGGCGCCGCGAAAGTCAGGGCGATGCTTCCGATCCGGCGGGTCGGACCGCCCAGCTGGCTGAGGCAGGTGGTGGCGAGACCACCGACGGCCAACTCGAACGCGACCATGTTGGACGCGCCGGCCTTCCTGGCACGGACCGCGTCGACATAAAGACCGCCGAGATTGCCGCTGATGCCGGTGAACATCGCCTGTTCGGCAACCGTCATGGTCTTGCGAAAGGAAAATACCGAGCCGGTCTTCAGCGGCATATGGGTGGTGGTCATCGGGCGGGTCCTAGAGTTGCAAGCCGTTCTTGATGGTGCTGCGCGCGACCAGCATCCGATGAATTTCGGAGGTGCCGTCATAGATGCGGGTCACCCGCGCATCGCGGTACATCCGCTCGAGCGGCAGATCCTTGCTGAAGCCCATGCCGCCGAACACCTGGATGGCGCGATCGACGACGCGCCCCTGCATCTCGGACGCCGCAACCTTGATCATCGACACCTTGTCGCGGGGTTCCAGTCCCTGATCGATTTCCCAGGCGGCGTTCAGCACCATCATCTTGACGGCGAAGATCTCGGTGGCGGAGTCGGCGATCAGCTTCTGAACCATCTGGAAGTCGCCGATCGGCTGGCCGAACTGACGGCGGTCGCCGGCATATTTGCGCATCATCTCCAGCGCGCGCTGCGCCATGCCGACGGCACGCGCACCGATGTGAGCGAGACGGATCTGCAGGACGCTCTTCATGATGAGCTTGAAGCCCGAGCCGACCTCGCCAAGAACGGCACTTGCCGGAACGCGGCATTGATCGAAAACCAGTTCGGCGTGACCGTAGCCGCGATGACCCATCATCGGCTGGGTGCGAGCGACCGAAAAGCCCGGTGCCCCCTTGTCGACAAGGAAGAGCGTGATGCCGCCGCGGGCGCGCTTGTCCTGGTCGGTCAGCGCCATGACGATCACGTAATCGGCGATGTCGCCGTCGCTGATGAAGTGCTTGGTCCCATTCAGGACCCATTCGCCGTCCTCAAGATGGGCCGTGGTGCTGATCGAGGCCGCGTCTGAACCGGCACCGGGCTCGGTGATGGCCATGGCGCAGATCAGGTCGCCCTTCACCGTCGGCAGCAGATATTTCCCGACCTGATCGCCCTGGCACGCCATCAGCATCGGATAGACCTGGCCGAACACGCGGCGGATCAGAGCATCGGAGGTCTTTCCAAGTTCTTCTTCGACCAGGCAGTGCTGTACGCAGGTGAGCCCGCCGCCGCCGACTTCGGCCGGCATGTTCATGGCAAACAGGCCCAGCGCCTGGGCCCTGGACTTCATGATTTTCAAGGCTTCGGCGGGCACGGTGGCGGTGCGCTCGACCTCGTCCTCGAGCGGATGCACTTCGGTTTCGACGAATCGGCGGACGGTGTCGATCAGGAGGCGGGTGTCGTCCGGCACGGAAAAATCAATCATTGCGGCACTCCGACCGCCTTGCCGGCGATCATCGCCTCGATATCCGGGACGCCGTATCCGGCCTCTTGCAGGATATCCCGCGTCTGCGCCCCGAGCGGCTGAGGCACCAGGCGTATCTGCGGAGAGTGGCCATCGTAGCGCGCCGGATGCATGACCATGGTCACGGGCGTGCCGCGCGCGCCGTCGACGGTCCTGAAGATGCCGAGATGCTGGAGTTGCGGGTCGGCCTGAAGATCCTGATAGTCCTGCACCCTGGCGTGCCAGATCCGCGCCGCTTCGAGAACCGGAAGCCACTGCGCCGTCGACCTTTCCAGAAGTCGCGCGGCGACGATCCGCGTGATGTCCTCGCGGCGCGCAAAACTGTCGGCATCGCTGAAGCCTTCGAGTTCGCGGCTCCCGAGCGCCGCGGCCAAGGCCTTGGGCGACGCCATGGAAATCGCCAGATGGCCGTCGGCCGTGGCATGCAGGCCGTAAGGACCGGGACTGAACCACGATGCGATGCCCGCGGGCCCGCGCGATGTCGGCGATGGCGCGCCGTTCAGCCAGGCGGTCAGCGGCTCGACCTGAAGATCGATCGCGGCCTGGTAAAGGTTGACTTCAACCAACCGGCCCTCGCCGGTTCTTTCCTTGGCGAACAGCGCGGCCAGAATGCTCATCGCGTACAGCGACGCGGCGTGCTGGTCGACGACAACGGCGCCGACCGCGGTGGGTTGACCGTCGGCGCGACCGGTCCGCATCGCCAGCCCGGACATCGCCTGCAGCAGCAGATCCTGTCCCGGACGGTCCTTGTAGGGACCCTCGGAGCCAAAACCGGTCGCCACCGCATAGATCAGGCCTGGATTGATGTCCTTGAGCGCCTCGTAGCCAAGGCCGAGCTTCGCCATGGTGCCGGGCCGAAAATTTTCCATCACCACATCCACTTTTGCGGCAAGGCGTTTGACGGCCGCAACCCCGTCGGGATGTTTCAGATCGATGGCCAGGCTGCGTTTGTTGCGTCCGGTCGCCAGATGATTGACGCTGTCACCGTCGACGAAGTGGTTGGCGACGGCCCAGTTGCGCTGAAAGGCACCCTCGATCGGCTCGATGGCAATGACATCGGCGCCAAGATCCGCGAGCGTCTGTGCGGCCAGCGGCCCCGCGAGATAGTGGTTGAAGCTTAGAATCCTGACGCCTTGCAGCAGATTCACGATGGGACACCTGTGGTTTGTCGCGCGCTTTTGCCCGATTCATGGGCAGCTTCATGGGCTGGCGATTTCTTCAGCACAAACTAGGCCGATGCTCTCCGACCGGACAATATCGGTATTAATTATTTTATGAGGTCACTTGATAACTAGAATCTATGAAGTGCATTGTCATGGCTCGCCAATTTTACCTCTGGGCCGTGAGGCACCGATGGACGCATGAATCTTCGGCAGCTTGAAATCCTGCGCGCCGTGATGCGGACGCGCTCCACGACCGGCGCGGCGCGGGATCTCGGCATGTCGCAGCCGGCGGTCAGCAACGCCATCCAGAGCGCCGAGTCCGCCTTGGGCTTCCTGCTGTTCGAGCGCATCAACAAGCGCCTGATCCCGACCCAGGAGGCGCAAATCCTGCTCGCGGAGGCGGAGCCGCTGTTTCTGATGCAGGACCTGGTCAACCAGACCGCCGCCCATTTGCGGTCCGGCCGCAAGGGACGCATGCGGATCGTCGCCACCTCGGAATTATCGGAAACGCTGCTGCCGCAGGCGGTCGCCAGGTTCAGCCGGGATCACGGCGGCGTCGAGATTTCGCTCGAGACGCTGACGCTCGACAACCTGCTCGAATATGTCGAGATCGGCATTGTCGACGTCGGCTTCGCCATGGAGCCGCATCCACGCCGGAATCTGGAATATCTGCCGCTGGCGCAACTCGACATGGTCTGCGCCTGCCACGCCGACAGTCCGCTCGCGCAGCTGAGTTTCGTCACGCCGACAGATCTGCGCGATGTTGCGCTGATCAATGCCCGCACCAGCAGCAGGATCAGCAATCTCGTGCCGGAGGCATTCCAGCGCAGCGCCGTCGACTACGCGCCCGCGATCCACGTGCGCTTCATGAACGTTGCCGGGCACTTCGTCGAGGAAGGGCTCGGCGTCACCATCATGGACGAGCTGACCGCCTCTTCGATGCGATACAACCGCCTGAAGAGCGTTCCGTTCAAGCCGAAAACCCAGGTGACGGTATCCGCCATCGTGTCTTCGGACCGCCCGCAGCAGCGTCTCACCCGATCGTTGATCAAGCATGCCCGCGAGGAGATTGCGACCAGAATTGCGCTATA
>JAQGJF010000248.1 GCA_028290765.1 Tardiphaga sp. | reverse complement strand
TCATCCTGCTCTAGCGCCGCGATTGCGATGAGAGTGCACTGAATCGTCCCGTCGCAACTCTTGTCGCGCGTTGAATCCTCTCTCACCCTGAAGTGATTCAGTCAGCGAAATTGTGAACATGCACATTCCTCATTTTAGATAATTTGGAACGTGCACCGCGGAAACGCTGTATCGGTTGGAGTTCCGCTTCGATCTCGATCAATTTTAAGTTGACCTCCGCTGTGTGGAGAAGAAATGGGGTCAGAGTTGATTTCCCCCGCGGCCGGCATACCATTGCCAACGCAAACTCTCGGGGAGCAGCGGGTCGGAGGGAGCGGATTGCGACTAGAGACCCGTCTAAATGGCCGAGTGGTGCAGAGCGCTTCAACTTGCGACATGATCTATAGCGTCGCGAGCACGATCGCCTTTCTGAGCGAAGCCATGACGCTCAATCCAGGCGATGTTCTGGTCATGGGAACGCCGCCGGGCGTTGGCTTCGCACCAGCCCAAGCTGTTGATGAAGCCGGGCGATCTTTGCGAGGTAGAGATTGAAGGTCTCGGCACGCTCAGCAATTCGGTGATCGCCGAGATTTAGCCACAGCGCGGCCGAGAGGCTCTGCCGCGCCCTCGGTCACCGAGAACCGCTTCTTCCGCTCAACGTGAAGTTAAAGGACACGACAATGAACGATGGATCCACCGAAGACCGCGCCAAGATCACGATCGAACGTCGAGGACATATCCTCCTGATCGGCATCAACCGAGTTTATATCTACAATCGGGTTGACCCCGAGGCATATCATGCTCTTGCGAAAGTCTATTACGACTACGATCACGATAGTTCACTGAGAGCGGCCGTCCTTTTTGGGCACGGCGAGAACTTCTCGCGCGGCGTTGATGTCGACGCATTCACCGAGCTTGCCAAGTCTGGGAAGCCGACCGCACTCGTCGAAGGAGAGCTGGATCCTCTCGGAAAGATCAAGCGCCTGAGCAAGCCGCTGATCGTGGTCGCGCACGGCGACACATGGAACATGGGGCATGAACTCCTGCTCACCGCGGATATCCGGATCGCTGCCGCCGATGTCCGATTCGGCCAGGATGAAAACACTCATGGCCGCTTTCCGGGTGGTGGTGCGACGGTGAGGTTCGTCCGCGAGGCAGGCTGGGCGAACGCGATGAGATACCTGCTGACGGGCGACCATTGGGGAGCGGACGAAGCGCGCCGCCTTGGTGTCGTTCAGGAGATCGCGCCAGACCGCGAGAAGGCGCTTGCTCTTGGTATCGAGATCGCGGAACGGGTCGCTGGCTGCGCGCCGCTCGGCATCCGAACGACGCTCGCATCGGCGCACCTCGCGATAGATGGGGCAGAGGACGTGGCCTACCGCGAACTCGATGCACAATATGGCGTGTTATATCGCACGAACGACTTTCTGGAGGGGCGCAACGCGGAGGCGGAAGGCCGCCCGCCGATTTATGTCGGCAACTAACGGTCGTGCATCAATGCGGCCTCACTTGAGCGCGCCCAAAGGATGAAGCCGTCGCGCGATACGACCAAAACCGCGCGAGCTGCGCCATGGGAAGATGTGCACTCGCAGGACGCTTGGTGTTTCGAAGCGCTAATCATAAGCGCGATTGTCCTACCATTCTTGCTGGACACATTTCTTTAGCCTCGCCAAAAGGGCGCGTAGCTCGTAGGGCGGGTTGTAGGCGGAAGCCGTAACCCGCCTCCTCTTGCCATCAAGCGGCGGATTACGCCTCCGGCTCCAATCCGCCCTGTACTGGCTTCCGGTGACGATCGCCTCGGGGTTCTCGGGCACCGCCCAGGTGTTCCAGGATTCGCTGCGCGGGCAGGGCGTCCTGATCCTGGCGGCAGTGTTCGCCGCGTTCGTGATCCTCGGCATTCTCTACGGGAGCTTCATCGACAGGGCGGCTCGCAATCACAATTCAGGCCGACTCCCATGCCCCCCGCCACCCGTTGGGCAATCTCAGCGCAATGCGGTGTAACATTCGACGCGCGCCAAGGAACAAGTGATCCGGATAACAGTTGCCCTGCAACGAAGCCGGAGTTGATCTTTGATTTCGACGCCGCCAGAAGTTCGAGTTTCACGACGGTGTATTTGAACCTACATAGGTTCTCAAAGCGAAACCATTGAGAGACCTCAAGATCAGAAAAGAACAAGCCATTGCGTGTCTTCATCCTCGCACTATCGGTCTTGGGAGTTCTCGTCAGTGCAACTGTTGCCAAAGCCGGTCCGAGTACGGTCGACCGCGACCTGTTGGCATCCGTCGATCCGCAGGCCGTTGCCCAAGAGGCAACTCAGGAAACCGAAGATCAGATAGGCCTCGACAAGGGAAAGCGTCGCGACGCAGCGCCGGCTGACCCGTCTCGGCTTCGACACCAAGGTCAACGGTCGGTTCGACGAGTCGACCCGCGCCGTCATCAGTCGCTGGCAGGCGGCACGCGGCTATCCCAAAACCGGCTTCCTCAACACGGCGCAGTATCAGGCGCTACTGACCGATTCCGTCTCAGCGGCGCAGGCCAGCCTCAGCAGCAGCGACAAATCCGATGACGACCGTCCGGCCCGTCGTCGCAGCGGCGGTAGTGCTCACCACCGCAGCGGCGGCGGTCCAGGTGGACTGATTGGCGGCGTGGTGGGAGGACTGTTCGGACGCAGGTGATCCGACAAACTGTACGGAGCGTTGATTTCCGGTCCGCGCGATCAGCAGTGCTTCGCGGTGACGATGCGTGCTGCGACTTGATCGTCCGACATAGATGCCTCCGATCGCT
>JAQGJF010000172.1 GCA_028290765.1 Tardiphaga sp. | reverse complement strand
GCTTGCAACTCAACGCGAACCAGCGGCTGCGCGCTCAATCCCTTGATCGGGTAGCGGTAAATGTTCTTCAGAACGGGCATTGGCGCGCCACCTTGTCGTGCGATGATCCGCGACGAGAGTGCACGATGAGGCGACGGACTGCGTAGAGCCGGTTGCTGCCTAAGTCTTGGTGCCAGCTTTCGCGGCGCCGGATGACGCAGGGAATGGGATAACGCGGCAGGTGCGGGTGACTGATGAGAGAAATACGCCGCCATGTCGGTCGCGGGATCATCTGTCGCGTCGTCAATGGCGTCGGACAGCCGCGCAATGCCTTTCTCGATCTGCTTTCGCGACAGGTGGGCATAGCCGAGAATGATGGCGCGGCTGCCGAGGGCGATTTGTCGCTGAAAATGGACGCGGGTGGAGGCAAACGAGTAGACGCCGACCCGTGCGCGGTGCGCCAGCGCCTCCACCATCGCCGCATCGGGGATACCGGGTGGCAGATGCCAAAGCACATGCAGGCCGCCCGTATCGCCATCGACGACGATGTCGCCGAAGTTGCGGCGTAGGGCTTCGATCAGGCAGTCGCGGCTTTCCTTGTAGTGCGAACGAACGCGCAGAAGGTGCGTGGAATAGCTGCCGGTTCGCATGAAATCGGCGAGAGTGGCCTGTTCGAGCCAGGGATTGCCGCTGCCGAGCAGGCTTTTTTCGATACGAACGGCTTCGGCGACGGGCTCGGGAACCACCATATAGCCGAGGCACAATCCTCCGCCCAGGGATTTGGAAAACGTCCCGAGATAGATGGTGCACTCCGGCGCCAGCGCCGCGATCGAGGGCAGATGCGAACCCTCGTAGCGGATATCGCAATCGTAGTCGTCCTCGATGATGTAACAGCCATATCGCCGCGCCCATGCGATGATGTCCCCCCGCCGCGACGCCGACAGCGTCCCGCCGGTGGGATATTGGTGCGACGGCGTGAGATACAGCAGGGACGTGGTTCGCTGCGGCAACCGCTCGGCGATCAGGCCGTCATGATCGACGGCGACACTTGCAACTTCCGCCCCTGCCGCTTCGAACGCGAAGACAGCGCCCTGGTAGCAGGGGTCTTCGACGATGCCGAGCGTGCCGCGCGCGAGAAACAGCCGCGCCGCGATGTTCAGACCTTCCTGGATGCCGGAGACGATGACGATCCGGCCCGGATCCGCGACGATGCCGCGCGACGCGGCCAGATGATTGGCAATCGCCATCCGCAGGGCCGGAAGCCCGGCGACGTCGCTATCCTGGGTCAGACCCGCAGCGCCGCCATGCGTCAGGTTGGCCTGCAACAGGCGACGCCAGGTCTTGAGCGGAAACAAATCCGCGCTGGGCCGGCCCGGAAAGAAATCGAACAGCAGACGATTGCGGGTCGCTGAAGGCGCATTTGGCGCGCGCGCCTGGCGCAGCGGCATCGGCATGCGGGTCGGCAGAACCTCATCGCGGAAATCGACCGACACGCGCACCGATACGGGTTGGCGGAAAAACTGTTCGGCCACATAGATTCCCGACGCCGGGCGCGATTCGATGATCCCTTCCATCAACAGCAAATCATAGGCGCGCACGACGGTATTGCGCGAAATCGCCAATTGCTCGGACAGCCGCCGCGAGGACGGCAGTCGGGTCCCCGGAGCGATCCGTGCGCAGCGGATGGCTTCGCGAATCTGATCGGCCATCTGAGCCGTCAGCGACTCCGGTCGGGATCGATCCAGGAGAACCGAAATCTGCATGTTCGCCGCTTTGGTTGAGCGTCACTGAACAACTGGACCAGCAAGGGTTGGGCCAGTTGTCTTCGATATCTCGCAATTTATGGCCCGATTCCATGCCATGTCAGGCGATTTGTCGGCCGATCCGGACTGGCTCCCTCGGTTTCTCAGCAACTGGACTCACCCTGGCCGATCCGCGCCGGCGGCTGCCCAAAGCCGATGCAGGCTCTGCCCGAAACCTCGCGCGACGGTCTAACGCCTAAGCAATCGGAGAAAACCCATGCCCACCGCGGCGTCAGCCGATGGAGCCATGGCATTTTCCACCGGTGGCTCTCGGTACCTTTCGCTGTGCGTGCGAGCGTCTCGGTCTCAGACCGGAACGCAAGGGGAGCGCGTCAACATGCTCCCGTCAATGAGCCAACCAACAGGAGATCTCATGAGAACCGCTCGACATCGCTGGCTCTATGCCGCCGCCGCACTGCTTTTTGCCATAGGGTCCGGCGTCAAAACCGCCAAGGCCGAAGACATCATCAAAATAGGAATCCTGCATTCGCTGTCGGGCACGATGGCGATCAGCGAAACCATCCTGAAGGACCTGATGCTGATGGAAGTCGCCGAGGTCAACGCCAAGGGAGGACTGCTGGGCAAGAAGATCGAGCCTGTTGTCGTCGACCCCGCGTCGAACTGGCCGCTGTTCGCGGAAAAGGCCCGCGAGCTTCTGGTCAAGGACAAGGTCGCCGCCGTGTTCGGATGCTGGACCTCGGTATCGCGCAAATCCGTACTGCCGGTGTTCGAGGAGCTCAATGGGCTGCTGTTCTACCCGCTCGAATATGAGGGCGAGGAAGCCTCCTACAATCTGTTCTACGGAAGCTCCGTCCCGGACAACAAGGCGGTTCCCGCGGTCGAATATCTGATGAGCAAGGCCGGCGGCGAAGCCAGGCGCTTCGTGCTGGAAGGCACCGACTACGTCTATCCGCGCACCAGCAACAAGATCATCCGCGCCTACCTGAATTCCAAGGGCGTCAAGGATGAGGACATCCTGGAAAACTACACGCCGTTCGGCTTCTCGGATTGGCAAACCGAAGTGGCGGCGATCAAGAAGTTCGGCTCGTCCGGCAAGAAGACCGCCGTGATCTCCACCGTCAACGGCGACGCCAACGTGCCGTTCTACAAGGAGCTCGGTAATCAGGGCGTAAAGGCCACCGACATCCCGGTGATCGCATTCTCGGTCGGCGAGGAGGAACTTGCCGGCCTCGACACCAAACCGCTGGTCGGGCATCTCGCGGCCTGGAGCTATTTCCAGTCGGTCAATACGCCGGAGAACAAGGCGTTCATCGCGAAATGGCGCGCCTATACCAAAAATCCGAAGCGCGTGACCAACGACCCGATGGAGTCGGCCTATATCCTGTTCCACATGTGGGTTCAGGCGGTCCAGCAGGCCGGGACCACCGACGTCGAAGCGGTGCGCCAGGCGATGATCGGACAGAGGGTCAAATCACCGTCGGGCTTCGAGGTGGTGATGGGGAGCAATCATCACATGGCAAAGCCGGTGATGATCGGCGAGGTGCAGGCCGACGGCCAGTTCAGCATCGTCTATCAGAGCAAGGCGTTGCCGCCGAAGGCATGGAGTCCCTATGTCGAGGCCAACAAGGGCAAGGTCGCCGATTGGTCATGGCCGTGGGTTTGCGGCGGCTGCACCTCGCCGCGGTTCGCGGCGAACTGAGCACACGCGCATGGTCCGGCTGCGCCGATATCCTCGGCGCAGCCGGAACTGTTTGGCTTGCGGCTCTTCTGCCGCTCCCACCCCGCCGCCTCTTGTCGAAGCCGGCCGACGTCGCTAACTCTGCGATGGATTTTTAACGCAGAGGAACCAGCCATGCTCGATGCCGCCGTGAAGGCGCTGACCCAGATCCTGTCGCCGCCGATGCGCGCCATCCTGTACAAGGCGATCGGGCTCGCACTGGTATTGATCGTGGTGCTCGCGGTCGGCCTGCAGCGCCTGTTGAGCTGGTTCGC
>JAQGJF010000148.1 GCA_028290765.1 Tardiphaga sp. | reverse complement strand
AAACTAGCCAAGGGCTGTCGAGGGGGCGCCTAGCCGTCTCACCATCCAGGCCCGTGCGCAACTTCTCCAACGCGGCACTCTTTCACCGTGCTACTCGCGGCCGTTGCCCGCTGTACAGGACACAATGGGCGATGATGTGGGAATCCATACTGACCGAATGGGCAAGCCTGATTCTGCGGTGGCTGCACGTGGTGGCCGCAATCGGGTGGATCGGCAGCTCGTTTTATTTCATCCATCTCGATCTCAGCCTGAAGCCGGGGCGCGATCTGCCGGGTGGCGTCAAGGGCGAGGCGTGGCAGGTCCATGGCGGCGGCTTCTACCGGATCGTCAAATATCTTGTGGCGCCGGCGGCGATGCCGGACGAACTGACCTGGTTCAAATGGGAGGCCTACACCACCTGGCTGTCCGGCTTCGTGCTGATGATCATCGTGTATTATCTCGAGGCTGATCTGTTCCTGGTGGACAAATCGGTGCTCGATCTGACGCCGCTGCAGGCGGGACTGTTCAGTTTCGTCAGCCTCGCGGTGGCCTGGCTGCTGTACGAGGCGGCGTGCCGTTCCGGCCTCGCCCGCCATGAACTGCCGTTCGCGATCGGCGGCTATGTGTTCCTGGTCGGTCTGACCTACGCCTTCACCCATGTGCTGAGCGGCCGCGGCGCCTTCAACCAGATCGGGGCCATCATCGGCACTATCATGGTCGCCAATGTGTTCGCGACCATCATTCCGAACCAGAAAAAGATCGTCGCCGCCTTGCTCAAGGGCGAGACGCCGGCCCCCGAGCTTGGCGAGGCCGGCAAGCTGCGCTCCGTGCACAACAATTATTTGACGCTGCCGGTGATCGTGCTGATGATCAGCAACCACTATCCGCTGCTGTTCGCCACCCGCTACAACTGGCTGATCGTCGCCATCGTGCTGGCGCTCGGTCCGGTGATCCGGCATTTTTTCAACGCGCGGCACGCCGACAAGCCGTCGCCCTGGTGGGTATGGGGCGTCGCCGCGGCGGGCATGATCGCCATCGCCTTGCTGTCGGCGGCGGGTCCACGCCAGGCCGTGACCGGCGCCCTGCCGGCGTCGCCGAACTTCGCCGCAGTCGAGGAAATCGTGTCCACCCGCTGCAGCATGTGCCACGCCACCGAGCCGGTGTGGGAAGGGATCGGCACCGCGCCGAAAGGCGTCATGCTCGACCAGGCGGATCATATCCGGCGCTACGCGCGGCTGATCGGGCGTAACGCCGCGTGGTCGAACGCGATGCCGCCCGGCAACGTGACCGAAATGACGCCGCAAGAGCGCGCCACCATCGCCGCGTGGCTCGCGGCCGGTGCGAAGGATTGAGGACGCCAGACCTCATCCTTGTACGGTCCGCGATGTATTTCGGACCTCATCCTGAGGAGCGCGTATTGGCGTAGCCGATGCGCGCGTCTCGAAGGATGGCCACAAGTCCGTGCATCGGGGCCATCCTTCGAGACGCGCGCTCAAGAAAGCGCGCTCCTCAGGATGAGGTCAGCAGTCTTTTACAGCTCTCAGGAAGGCCAGCGTCTACTGCCCCGACGGCGTGCGCAACCCATGCCAGGCGTCGCGGACCTGATGGTAGTGCACCTCCGGCAGATAGTCCGGGGTGTTGAGGCCGAGGGTTTTGACGTCGAGTTTGCCGATCGCGCTGAGCAGGGTGTAGGACGCAATCACGCGGTCGCGCTGCGCGCCGATCAGGCGGGCCTTCGCCGAGATCAGGTCCTGCTGCGAATTCAGCACGTCGACCGTGGTGCGCTGGCCGCCTTGCGCCTCTTTCTGCACGCCCTGCAGCGCGACGCCGGCGGCGCGCACTTCGGATTCGGCGGCGCTGACCGCAATCTTGGCGCCCTCATGCGCCACCCAGGCGCCGGTCGCGGCGGTTCGCGCCTGGTTGCGCATCTGATCGAGCACCAGCCGGCTTTGCGCCGACAATTCCTTGGCCTGCCGGGTCTGCGAGGCCGCGGTGCCGCCGTCATAGATCGGCGCGGTGACCTGGCCGAGAATCGAGGCTTGATCGGTTGCGAACGTGCCCAGGGTTTGGTCGGAATCCCTGCTGCGGCTGGCGCTGCCTTGCAGGGTGACGGTGGGGTAGAGGCTGCTCTCGGCGACGCGGATGGTGGTCGAGGCGACGTCGACGTCGAAGCCGGCGGCGAGCACGGCGGGATGGCCCTGGAAGGCCAGCGTCGTGGCGTCGTCGCGGCTGCGCGGCAACAGCCCGTCCACCGGCTGGGCCGGGCTCAGGCGGGACGGCGCGTTGCCGATCACCTGGGTATAGGTCGCCTGGCTGATGGCGAGATTGACTTCGGCGGCATTGAGATCGGACAGGCCGCGGCTCAGCCGGGCCTCGGCCTGCGAGGTATCGGTCGGCGTGACGTCGCCGGCATTGAGCCGCTTCTGGGTGATGCCTAAGGTTTCCCGCAGGAACGCGACGTTGGAGCGCTGCGCATCGACCAGCGACTGGTTGGCCAGCACGTTGGTATAGGCGGTGACCGCGTCGAGCAGCACGCCCTGTCCGACATTGCGCAGCGCCTCGCGGCCGGACTGCACCTGCAGTTCGGCGACACGGACGCTGTTGGCGGTCTTGAATCCGTTGAACAGCGTCTGCGTCACCGTCACCCCGATGGTCCAGGGCTTCAGGGTCGCGGTTTGTATCGTATTGCCGGGCAAGAGATCGCGCACCGCCTGCAATCCGGCACCGAGGCTGGCGACGATCTGCGGCCGGTAGCCGGCCAGCGCCTGCGGGACATTCTCATCGGTCGCCCGTTGCCGGGCCCGCTCGGCGTTGAGCTGCGGGTTGGTCTGATAGGCCTTGGCCAGGGCTTCCGGGACGGTCTCCGCCCGGGCCGCGACGGCGCCAAACCCGACGCAAACAACAACCCCAAGGCCGATGCTCGATGAAAGCATGTGCCTTGCAATGAGACCAACCCTACCGGCACGCCAAACCATGTGATCCTGCAGCAAACCCAGCCATCCGCCCCCGCCGACGCCTTCGACAAGCATCCTGTTTAGAGGGCGGCGGCGGCGCAGGCAAACCATCCGGCGGGGAAACCCACGTCTTCCACGCGCTTTGCAAAGCGGTGTTGCCCGAAGTCCCTATGCGCGCTCAAGCCGCAGCGGCAAATTGGCCCTCAATACTTGCCGTCCGAGGCGCGGCGGGCCGCGCCGCCGGTTCCAGACGCGAACAAAAACCTGCCTAAATGTACTATAGCTCGCGGCGGCGGCATCCGATTCCCCTTTGGCTCGCCGGCACCATGTCGCATCGCGTCAGGCGGAACCTTCATGCCGAAAATGTTTTCCGATCCCGAGGCGATCGCGGAGGATATCATCCGCGACGTCGGGACCGATCTGATCGTCGGGCTGCCGCTCGGGCTCGGCAAGGCCAACCACATCGTCAACGCGCTGTACCGCCGTGCGGTTGCCGATCGTGCCGTCAAGCTGACGCTGTTTTCGGCTTTGACGCTGGAAAAACCGAAGCCCGCGAGCCTGCTGGAGCGGCGTTTCATCTCGCCGGTCATCGAGCGGCTGTTCGGCGGTTACCCCGATCTCGCCTATGCCGATGCGCTGCATGCGGGCGCGCTGCCGCCCAATATCCAGGTGATCGAGTTTTTCTTTCTGGCGGGAAAATGGCTGCACGTGCCGTTCGCGCAACAACATTACATTTCGGCGAACTATACCCATGCATCGTCTTATCTGCTGGCGCGCGGGTTGAATGTCGTTCCCCAATT
>JAQGJF010000144.1 GCA_028290765.1 Tardiphaga sp. | reverse complement strand
CTCATCCCAGCTCGCAGGAGGCTTTTCGAACCCCGCCCTCTCCAGCATCTCCTTGTTATACATGAAGGACATGTGGTCGGTGTAGTAGACGAGCCCGTACTGTCGGCCTTTGTAGCGCATTGCATCGACGCAGTACTTCCGGACATCGTCATTATACTTCATCAACTCCGGAACGTCGTCGATCGGGGCGATCCAACCGGCTTCGACAAATTCCGGAGTCCACGCGTCGTTCATCCAGATCAGGTCGAGCGGCTCGTTGCTGGTGAACTTCGTGACCAGCGTGGCGCGGAACTGCGCGCCCGGAAAATTCGAGTAGTTGACGGCGATGCCGGTCGCCTTCTGAAAGGCATGGATATGGCTTTGCACCTGATCCACGGCAGCCGACCACGCCGTATAGTTGATGGTCTCAGCGGCTGCCGCTGGATTGATCGGTGATCCGAGCATGGACAACGAAGCCGACGCACCGAGGCCGGCCAGTACCGCGCGCCTGTCAACTGAAGTCTTCATCGAGATCCCCCTGTGTTGGTCTGTGGACCGGACTGCGCCATCCGGCGCGCACCGATCGGGCAACCGGCGCGAACTTGACAGCAGCAGGCACCCCGATCAGAGCGCAGATTTATTCGCGAGTCAATCAATCGGTTGGTTGATTTGTGAGCGGCGGCGGCATTATTGTTGGGCAGCTTGGGCGTTGTCCAGGTCGTGCGGTGAAGCGGTGGGAAGTCCGGCCGCCTCCTCCGGCGCGACTTTCTTGCGCCGCTGCGGCGCTGTAAACGCTGTGGAACGTGAACGATTGGAGCGGTTGAATTGACGATGAAAGTACAGCGGCGGCGCGAGGCGGAAGTTCACATCATTTCGCCCACCCGCAAACGCAAACCTTCGAATGGCGTCCGGGATCCGGAGCGCACCCGCGGCAACCTGCTCGATTCAGCCTATCGTGAGTTCTCGGCTCTGGGCTTCCACGGCGCGAGCATCGACGGCATCTGCAAAGGTGCCGGCGTCAGCAAGCAGATCCTGTTTCACCATTTCGGATCCAAGGAAAAACTCTATCTCGAAGTGCTGGAAAAGGCCTATGAGGCCTCGCGATCCCACGACCCCGAATTCGACCTCGCCCGACTCGATCCGATCGCCGCCATGCGCTATCTGGTCGGCGTCTCCTTCGATCATTTGCGCGACAACCGCGCCTTCGTGCGGCTTCTCTCGGACGAGAACAACAACAAGGGAAGGCATATCAGGCAATCGAGCAAGCTGCGCGCGATCTACGTTCCGCTGATCGAGCGCATTGCCGAGACGCTGCGCCGTGGCGAGGAAGTCGGGGTTTTTCGTGCCGGTATCGACCCGAATAATTTCTACATTTCGATCAGCGCGCTTTCCTTCTTCTATTTCTCGAATATCTACACGCTGCACGCCGCGCTCGACATCGACATGGAAAGCGAGGCGGCGCTCGACGCCCGCCGCGCGCATGTGATGGATTTCGCCATGACGGCTATTACCGCATCCCCGGCCGTCGGATCGACCAACGTCCTGCCGAAGGGGCGCGCGCGCAGCACGGCCCAAGCCTTGAAATCTCAAGCTTTGAAATCCCAGGTCGTGAAATCCCAGGTCGTGAAATCTCGTCGCTAGCTGCTCAGGCCAACCGGACGGTGGACGACACCATCGTCCGGCGCAATCATTTGGAGAGACCGGCCAAGCCAAGCTTGGGCGGCGGAGGAGCCACGTCGGACTGCGACGATGGCCGGAACCCTGGAAAACGACTGACCACGGTGGCTTTCAGAAATGTGAAATGCGCGATGTTGGTCGAGAGCTCCTGCAATCTTCGCTGGCCTCTTGAAATCTCGCTGTCGAGGCGGTCCAGATAGTGCTCATCGACCGCGTCGCGGGTCAGATATTCATCACTGTCGTTGCCCCCTGTGACCGAAGCCCGCGCCAACGCGTCATCGACCCTTCGGGTCAGGCCGGACAGTTCTGCTTCGGCCGCGCGAATCACCTCATCAATCGAATCAAAGATCGAGGTCAAACGCGCCAGATCGGTCTCTGCATCCCGGTCGGCCGAACGCGCCTTGAATTTTCTGCCGTTGCGATCACCCAAGAAACGCTGGAACATATATGACCTACTTTCAATTGAGGAGAACCGCGCGGCATCGAGCGAAGCCCGATCAGCCGTTCAGGATCGATTCCCCATCAAGGTGTCGTGGGAAGAAGAAGAAATTATTCACGTAGGATTGACCGCTCTTGCGGCCGCCGTTCGGAAGCAGCGCGTCGGCGTCCTGAAGGGATTCGGCACGAAACTGATCAACCGGAATCACATCCGCACCCTTGAGGAAGAAGCCCCGATAGGCTTTGTCGCGAAAGTATTGGAACACGGACCGGGTCGCTTCCGGGCGATGGCGATCCTCCGCCTCGACCAGGAACACGGGCTGACAGCGCTCGACTAGCTCGGTCGCACCGTTCAGGACTTTCAACTCATGTCCCTCGACATCGATTTTCACGAATGCAACGTCGTAATCGACGATGGTGTCCAGCCGCGCCGTGGGCACGTGCGTCGAGATGACGTGCTGGCTCGGCGACGGAAGCTGCGGCTCGAGCGACGCCAGGCCATGGACCAATCCGCCGTTGCCTTGCGGAATGAACAATTCCGCATCCCCATTGCGATCTGACAGCGCGACCTCATGGATGCTGACATTCGTTGCCGAGGTTCGGCGCAGGAGATCGGCCATCTGCCGCGAGGGCTCGAACGCATGGACCTGTTTTGAAAGGCGGGCCAATTGACGCGTGTAGAGGCCGCAATTCGCCCCGACATCAACGGTCACGGCGCCTTTGGGTACGACCCGATGAAGATACTCCAGCTCCCGCTCCGCCGATTTCGGACGATGCATGAAATGCCAGTGCAGCCAGATCGAGGGAAATCTGTCCTTCAGCAGCGCTTTGGTTCGTTGTTTGGCGTTCATCGCTGATATCCTTGCCTGACGGGTGGAACGAATTGAAGAAGACCCCGGCGCCGGATCAAGCTCCGCAACATGGCAAATGACCGATCTTCAAGGGGCTCATTCAGAATCCGCTACCGGACAGGAATTCCCTGCGAACGGTGCGCGCGATGATCATGACATCCATCCGCAGCGACCACTTTTCGATATAATCGAGATCGTAGTCGATCCGTGAGATGGCCCGATTGGGCTCGACGGTGCTGCCCCTGCAGCCACTCACCTGTGCCAGTCCGGTGATTCCTGGGCGCGCGATATGCCGGTTAAAGTAATATGGCACGAGATCCTCATAGGGCAGATTCGCGGCCAGCATTCCGGGAACATGCGGCCGCGGTCCGACCAGCGACATGTCGCCCCAGATGACATTGAAAAGCTGCGGGATCTCGTCGAGGCTGGTCTTGCGCAGCAATCTTCCGATCGGCGTGATCCTCGAATCACCCTGCACCGTCTGCTTCACGCCGGCGCGATCGCCGGCGTCCGTTCGCATCGAGCGGAATTTGTAGATCTTGAAGCGCCGGTTTCGATATCCGTAACGATATTGATGGAACAGCACCGGCCCGGGCGAGGTGATTTTGATGGCGAACGCAATCGCAATCAGAAGCGGTGCCAGGAACAACAGCGCAGCGCTCGCGACGGTAATGTCGAAAAGCCGTTTCCCCCAGGAAGCGGACGGCTCGCTGCGCGCTCTTCGGTGCGGACGCCGATTCCGATAAGCGCTGCTGCCCACGGCGCATTCGACCGGCCGCACCGATATGAAGCGGCGCTCTTTCCAGAGCGGCGTGACATTGTCCTGATTGAAGTCTTGATCAAAACGGGCCGTGACTGTGGAGACCATCGCTCTCGCCCTCTGAACCCTTGGAACATCGCAAATGCAACTCAATGTGTTTCGGGGCGAAGGCAACAGCCCCCGTTTCCAACCAAAGTCTCCGCAACCGCGAACCACCGGCCAGCCAAAACGCACATCGATGTGCTTCGTCGACTCACTTTTTTCTGAAATTCTTGAGCGAAATGGGGCAGCAAAACGGAAATGTCGCGCTCGTGTTTGCAGCGCGGCATGACAGATTTTTTGCGGTGCGCAAAATTGCTTGCGTGGGGAACCGTTTAGGTCGCGTTGCCGGTTTATTGCGCTGCGTCTATCTCGACGCTGTCATGCATAATCGCAATGCTGGTGCCGGCGCAGATCGGAATCGCTTCTGGGATCGAACCGGTGCATCATGATCGCAATTATCGTTAGCCGGGCCGTTGGGTTTCGAGCAATAATCTTCACCCAAAGCTAAAAGACATTTTGTATTTTTTTTGAGCGAATAGTCGCTTCATTGCGCGCCAGGCATTTTCATGACCGCCACATTTCGGAAGACGGAGAAAACGACGAATCGAAAGAGGGAGGAACCGACGAAAGCCGGTGGCGCGACGATATCGCGGATCGCTGTAGCGACGCCGTCGTCGATTGCTGGTTCCAATGGGGGGACTCCCCCATTGGAACCGGGCGACCTCTCCGGTCGCCAGTTGAGGAATCGCCTGATTGTGGCGAATGCGATTGCCTGGATCGTAATCATCTTCTTGATCGGCCTGGTTTTCTTCTGAGGAACCTGGAGCAAGGACGGGCTCGCGGCTAGTCACCGAAGTCTGCGATCAACCAGCCTTTCTTGATTGCGATCGAATTGACCGCGCGTAGGTTCCATGATCGAACTTGGCGAGCGATGCGACAACGCTCTGCCCTCCATGCGCAATCAATCGCGGCCTCGTTGCCGCGGGATACGCGCGTATATGCCGTGGGCGATATTCACGGTCGGGCCGATCTGCTGGATGAAACAACCGCGCGCATCGACGAAGATCTTGCGCGACGCCCGATCAAATATGCGGTCGAAATCTACCTCGGCGACTACATCGATCGTGGGCCGGATTCGAGAGGTGTCATCGATCTCTTGACCGTACGTCTGGTCCGGAATCGTGCGGTGTGCCTGCGCGGTAACCATGAGGCGTTGATGGAGACGTTCCTCCAGGATCCCGCCGTGCTCCAATCCTGGCTGCCATTGGGCGCACTGCAAACCTTTGCATCATATGGCATTTCTCCTCGCTCGGGACGGGAAACGGCGGCGGATTTTCACCGGTCCTTCGTAGCTGCTTTCCCACGAACCCATGAACTGTTCCTGCAGTGCCTGCGTAACAGTTTTCATTGCGGAGATTTTCTGTTCGTGCACGCCGGCATTCGACCTGGCGTACCGATCGAGTTGCAGGATAGCAGCGATATGCTTTGGATCCGCGATGAGTTTCTCAACTCGCAGCAGGCTCATGGCACATTTGTTGTGCACGGTCACACGCCGGTTCCGCATCCCGACATTCGTCATAACCGGATCAATATCGATACCGGCGCTTGGCGGAGTGGAACCCTGACCTGCATTGCCATCGAAGGCAGCACGATTCTGATTTTATAATAGGCACTTGCATCCGCGCACATCGTCGCGACGAATGCCATCACATTTTTTTGCCTTTTTTGCTCGCCAACTATTCACGACCGCCACCGCGCCGAGGCAGATGGCCTCATTTTGTTTGGAACCACACCGTCATGCTGCAACGATTGATCCGCCTCACCGGTCTGTCACTTCTTTTCATGATCGCCATTGCCTGCGCGACGCTCCCGACGATGTCGCCGGCCCAGGCCCAGCAACCTCCCACCGCATCGCCGTCCGGGAGCTATGTGCTTGGGCCGAATGACAGAGTCCGCTTGAAGGTTTACGGAGAGTCGGACATCACCGGTGAATATGAGGTCGACAGCAATGGTCTCGTATCGATTCCCCTGGCCGGACATGTCAAAGCGGCGGGCCTGACGACGAGGCAACTCGAAAAGGCCATCGTGTCGGCTCTGTCCAAGGGAATCGTGCGCGACCCGCGCGTGAACGTCGAAATCGCCCTGTATCGTCCCTATTACATTCTCGGCGAGGTCAAGAAGAGCGGTGAATATCCCTACCGCCTCGGCCTGACGGTCATGGACGCCGTTGCAAGTGCCGGTGGCTTCACCTATCGCGCCAATGAAAACAAAGTGTATCTGCGCCGATCGGGTGGCGCAGCCGAAGAAATCTATCCGCTGGACGCGCCCATTCTGATTTTTCCGGGCGACAACATTCGCATTCCAGAACGATATTTTTAACAAAACGATAATTAAGAGAATCCCCCTACGATTCATATTGGATTCGACGCCGACCTGATCGAAGGCGTCCGTAGTGACACTGCGCTGCCATAGTGTCGTCTCTTTGCGATGAATATTATTTTGCGATGCAGAAAACTTTTTCCCGCAGCTCGCGTTGCATCGGGAACAGAGCTTTCGGGCGACGACGCAGTGTGGGGACACTGATGACGATGCGAACCGCTGCCGATCTGCCGCCTTTGCAAGCGGACACGATGATTTTCTGTGCATGCGGAGGCTCGACCTCGCCGGTTCACATCAGAGATGATTGTTTCCCCACAAGGGAAGAGTGATGAAATGTACGTTTGCGTTGACATGGCTGGACACAATTGGAGAAGCCCGGAGCGGATCGCGCGCGCTGGCTTCGCTAAGCCGTCACGGGCTCAGGATCGCACCGGGGCCGGCGACTGCCATCGCGATCAGCTTGGCGTCGCCGGCCAATGCGCAAGCGATCCCGTCGACCAATGAGCAAACCGCACCGCCTTGGAATTCGCAACGGATATTCGAGCCCTCATCGCCACCGGAGCTCGCCGATCCGAACGTTGTCGAAGGGGTGCCGCCAGAGGATATGCCGGTGAAGAAGCGACAGCAGCCAGGATATGAACCCGTCGGAATTCGTGCCGGCTCCTGGATGTTCAACCCGTCGCTGATCTCCGGCGGCCTTTATGACAGCAATGTGTTTTCCTCCAACACGTTGAAGCGCTCGGACATCGCCGCGGTGATCGAACCGACGTTGCGCGCGCGCACGCTCTGGGAACGGCACGGCGTCGACCTCAAGCTGGACGCGCAATCGACGGTCTATCATGAGAATTCTAGCCTCAACCAGACCGATGCCAGCCTGAAGGGCAACGCCTGGTTCGACATCGCCCATGATCTCGCCGTCCTGACCAATTTCCAGATTGCCCACCTGAATGAAGGGGTCGGCACGCTGAGCTCGCCTTCCAACGCCGTGCAGCCGACGCCATACAATCTGTTGTCCGGCGACCTCAGCATTCGCAAGCAATTCAACCGGCTGGCGGCCTCCGTCGGGGCTCGGGTCGATTCCTATGAGTACGGAACGACGCGCGCGCAGGATGGCACCGTCATCAACCAGGACGCCCGCGACGGCCAGATCTACGCCGCGCACGGCCGGATCGACTATGCGTTCTCGCCGGGATTCGGCTGGTTCGGCGGCGTCGAAGGCAATCAGCGCGACCTCCGTGGCCTTCCGGGCCAACCGCTGAATTCCCAAGGATACCGCGCGTTGTCTGGATTTACGATCGGATTGACCAATCTCATCAGCGGCGAATTCGGCGCCGGCTACGTCCAGCAGCGGTTCGACAATCCCGCCATCGGCACCATCGAGGGCCCCTCCTACCGCGCCATGCTGATGTGGCGCCCAACCCGGCTGCTCGACGTCCACTTCAAGGCTGAACAACTCGTCACCGAAACCTCCGATACCAGTACTAACGGCGTGCTCGCCAATGCCGTGCAGCTCGGTCTCGATTACGAGCTCCGCCGCAACGTCATCGTATCGGTCGGCGGCGGCTACGAAAGCGACCGCTTCTTCGGCCAGCAGCGCAAGGACCACGTCGTCACTTCCGATGCCCGCGTCAAATATTTAATGAACCGCTTCGGCGCCATTTCCGTTTTCCATCGATATACCGCCCGTACCAGCGATATTCCCGCCTTCAACTATGACAAGCACCAGGTGGGCATCAATGTTACAGCGCAATTCTGATCCGTCGCAGCAGGCGGCACCGGAAACGGTCGAAACCGCGGTCGAGGGTTGGCAGCATCCGACCGTCGACTTGCGCGAGATGGCCCGCATCCTGCGTCGCCGCTGGAAAATGGTCGCGCTGCCTCCGCTCGCATTGGTGGCGCTGGGGCTGATCTACATCCTGGTGGTCAGCACTCTATATACGGCGACCTCCACGGTCCTCGTCGATCCGCGCCGCGCCAGTGTCGTCGAGACCAACCAGTCGGTATTGACGAATTTCGGAACCGACGACGCCACCATCGAGAGCCAGGCGCTGCTGATCCAGTCCGTCGCCATCCTGCAACGCGTCATCGACAAGCTGAAACTGACCACCGATCAGGAATTCATGCCGACGCCCAGCCTTCTCGACCCGGTGAGACGGCTGTTCAGCATATTCAGCAGCGACAGCCCGATTGCCGGTGCAAGTCCGGAGGAAGCCGCGCGGGCAAGGTCGGTGGAAATCTTGCAACGAAAGATGAAGGTGACCCGCCAAGGCACGACCTTCCTGGTCGATATCAATGTCAGTTCCGAATCGCCGCAGAAGGCCGCGGTGATCGCCAATGCCGTGGCTGAAGCCTATTTCGAAGAACAGGTCCGCGCCAAGAGCGATGCCACCCGGATCGCCGCCACCTGGCTCAACGGCCAGATCGCGGAATTGAAATCGCGCGTGGGCGCGTCGGAGCAGGCCGTCGAGACCTACCGCTCGCAGAACAACCTCGCGGTTTCGCAAGGCGTGACGGTGAACGACCAGCAGATTACCGATCTCAACAACAAGCTGATCGCCGCCCGTGTGCAGACCGCCGAGGCGCGGGCGAAATTCGACCAGGTTCAGCAACTGGCCAAATCGGGCGGCGACGCCGGCAGCATCAACGCCGCCATTACATCTGACATTGTCAGCAAACTACGCACCCAGTACGCCGATATCGCCAAGAACGAAGCCGATCTGACGAGCAAATACGGCCCGCGCCATCCCCTCGTCGCCAATGTCCGCGCCCAGCGGCAGGACACCCAGCGCCTCATCAACGAAGAGATTCAGCGCATCATCCAGAGCACGCGGCACGACTACGACGTCGCAAAGTCGCGCGAGGCGTCGCTTCAGCAGAGCTTCGACCAGCTCCAGGGCGTCTCGGGCTCCTCGGGCCAGGCCCAGGTTCGCCTGCACGAACTGCAACGGGAGGCCGAAGCCAACCGGACACTCTATGAATCCTATCTGGCGCGCTTCAAGGAAACCTCCGCGCAAGAGAGCCTGGAGATGCCGGATTCGCGCGTCGTGACCAAGGCCAGCATCCCGATCCGGCCGTCGTCTCCCAAGACTCTGCTGATCCTTGGCCTTGCCCTGATGCTCGGACTGGGCGCCGGAACCGTCCTTGCATTTCTCACCGACTATCTAGACAGCCGCATCAAGACACTCGAGCAGGCCGAGGATATTACGGGCGTGCCCGCGCTCGCCGCCCTGCCGTTGATCGGCACAAGGGAACTGGCGGCGCGGGCCAAGCGCGGCAAGAACGAGCTGGGCAGCTACGACCCAAGAACCACCGGGCTGCTGCCGCCGTCGCTGCAATCCCCGCTGGCGCGCTATGCGATCGAAGAGCCGGGCACGTTCTTTGCCGAGGCGATCAGAGCCGTTCGTCTCGCCATCCAGCGTACGCTACGCCTTCAACCGATCAAGATCGTGCTGGTGACCTCGGCACTTGATAGCGAAGGCAAAACGACGCTCGCCTCCAACCTCGCCTTTTCGCTCGCCACGCTCGGCATCAAAACGCTGCTGATCGACGGTGACCTCCGCAACCCCGGCCTGACGCGCGCGCTTTGCCCGCACGCCGATGCCGGGCTGCTGCAGGTTGCGACGGGGGAAGTGCCGCTGGAGCAGGCGATTCTGCTGGACCGCAGCACCGGGCTCTCGATTTTGCCCTCGCCCGCCATCAAGGACGTCGATTCCATTACCGAGCTGATGTTCTCGGAACGCATTACCGATATTCTCGATCATCTGCGCCGACGCTATGAACTGATCATCATCGATTCGCCGCCGCTGGTTCCGCTGGTCGATGGCCGCGCACTTGCCGAGCTTGCCGACCGCATCGTGCTCGCGGTGGCCTGGGACCAGACACCCCGGGAAGTCGTTTCCCACACGCTCAACCTGCTCTCGCCGGTTCATGACCGGATTCTCGGAACCGTACTGACGCAGGTCGATCTCAGCCGTCTGCGATTCTATGACTATTATCGCAGCTCGGCCTATCTCAAGCCTTATGGCTCCGCAGCAATCTCAACCGGAGCCGCGCAGTGAGGCCCGTGAGCGACCTGGCCGGACCGGCAAATGCCGCGCAGTTGCCGCTTTACCGCGGTGGGCACCCTGCTATCTCCGGAATCCGCCGACCGCTCCATGATTTCCGTAGCCGGCCAACGACAGCCGGCCGGGTCATCGACTGGATCATTGTCGGCCTGATGTTGCTGGCGGTGGTCTCGATGTTCGCGGTGTCCTCCTCGCTCCTGACCAACTTGAAGGTTCACTATCTGACGGCGGGTGGCGGCTTTTACGAGAAGCTGCATCCTGCGACCTATTTGACCTTGTTCGCTTGGCTCGTGCTGCTGATGCGGAACGGAGACCCGATCGGCGAGATCAACCGGTCGTTCTCCGACGCAAAGCTCATGCTGATCTATCTGTTCTGCTGGGTTTGCCTGCTGATTCAGATGTTTGTGCTGGACCGGCCGTTTACCGTCATCATCGACACTTTCCTGCTGCCGCTGCTGCTGTGCCTGGTGATCTGGCGCCTGACGGCATCGCAGCGCAAACCGCTGGTGTGGGCAATTCACCTCACCATTCTGCTGAACGTGGTGCTCGGCTACTATGAATATTTTTCCGGGCACCACCTCATTCCGTTGACGGTTGGCGACGTGGTGGTACTGGGCGAATGGCGCTCCTCTGCCCTGCTCGGCCACCCCCTCACGGCATCCGGCATCGTCGGCGGCTACATCCTTGCGCTGGTGCTTCGCCCCGCTTTGTGTCCTCCGATTATCCTCCGGTTGCCACTGCTCGCGTTCTGCCTCGGGTCGTTGATGGCATTCGGCGGACGCACGGCGCTGGTTACCGTATTGCTGGTGATCGGCTCGATTTTTTGCTTCGAAATCTTTCGCCTGCTGCGCGGCGAGCGGACGTCGCTGCCGCTGGTGATAGGCGCGATGTGCCTGCTATTCGTCGCGGGCGCCGGCATATTCGCGGCGCTCGATCTCGGTATCTTCGACAAGATGCTGCTGCGGTTTTCATCGGACAAGGGCAGCACGCTGGCGCGTTACGCGACTTTCAACCTTCTGTCGCATTTTGACTGGTACGAGCTCGTGCTGGGACCAAACCCGGTGCGGGTCAGTGCGTTGCAGTCCCAGCTCGGTCTCAACTACGGCATCGAGAACTTCTGGATCTCCTGCATCGTTCAATTCGGCCTCATTCACACCGTCCTGCTCACGATCGGACTGGTGGCTTTCTTTGTCGAATTGCTTCGGCGCTCGACTTCCGGCGCCTACGCCATCGTCCTGCTCGTTCTGGTGATTGCAGCGAGTTCGGTGAGCTTCTCGTCGAAAAACATCCAGCTCGCGCAATTCATCGTCCTGGTGGCATTGCTGTTGCCGCGCGAGCCGTCGCCCGCGGCCGGCGCACCGCGGCAGTTGCCCCGAAAGCGCCCCGACGCACGGTTGAATCCGAGATAGGAAACACATGCCCATCTATGTCGATCACACCCATCTTGGACGTCACGTCACGGGGCTCGAGCGCATCACGCTCGAGCTGTTTTCACCCGCGGCGCTCGCTCCGCTCGATGTCGTTCCCGTGATCGCGCGCGGCACCGGCCGCATGGTGGCAACACAGACGTTCGGATTGCCATTACGCCTGGCCGGTTCGTCGTCGATCCTGCTCTGCCCCGGCTTTCCTCCCAGTCCTTTGCTGCGACCGTTCGCGGCGCGGGTCGTTCCCTATATTCACGACGTGTTCCTGTTGTCGCGACGGGCCGATCTCAACCGCCGCGCCAGACTCTATATGGCCGAGCCGTTCAAGCTGGCGGTGCGCAGCTATCCCCGCTTTTTCGCCAACTCGATGGACACCAAGCGAAAACTCGCCGACCATTGCAGGCCCGATGCCGAGATCACCCTGTACCGGCCGTCGGTTCGCAATGTGTTTGATCTGCAACCGGGTGAACGCTCCGCGCGGAACGAACGACCATCGCCGCTTCGGCTGGTAACGCTCGGAACGGTAGAACCGCGCAAGAATTTCGTCGCGGCAGCCAGGATCCTGGCCGTTTTGCGCGAACGCGGCTTCACTGGCGCAACGCTCGAGATCGTCGGGCGGCAAGGCTGGGGCGACGACTGGCGAATTCTCGAACAAAGTCCCGGTGTCATTCTGCATGGCTATCAACCGGCCGAGCAGGTGAGACAGATCGTGCAGGACGCGGACGCCTTCATTTGCACCTCTCACGAGGAAGGCCTGGGCCTGCCGCTCCTCGAGGCGCAATATGCCGGCATTCCGATCGTCGCGCCCGACGCCGCCATCTTCCGCGAGGTGCTGGGCGGATCAGGCATCTTTATCGATCCCGCCGACATCGCGTCGGCTGCCTCCCGGATCTCCGGCGCACTCTCGGAACCAAGTTGGCGTTCGTCCTATGCCGCGCTTGGCACGCAAAATCTGGCGCGATGGAATGCGCTGGCGACCGCCGACCGCAGCTCCGTCATCACCCTGATCGCGCAGCTCGCCCGCCAACGGACGCCAACCGCCCCGTCGCGAACACCCATCAAGCAGAATGATGGAGGTATCGCTCTTTGAACGACATCAGCGTCCTCGGATAATGGGATACCGCCGATTTCATCATCGCATCCACGGGCGCGTCCGCCCAAACGCCAAAGATCGGGGTAACTTCCTTGCCAGAGACGAAAGACATCACGCGACATCTGGACGGCTTGCGGATCATTGCCGCCTCCGCCGTCGTCGTTTTGCATTATTCGGACTATGTGGAGGACTTTTCCGCCGGGCACTTCATGCTCGAACACGCCCATCACTTCAATTGGTTCGTTGATCTTTTCTTCGTCGTTTCCGGCTTCGTGATCGCCAGCCAGTATCTCGACAAGGTCGGCGATCCGCCGTCGATCGGACGTTTCCTGTGGCGCCGGCTGGCGCGGATTTATCCGCTGCATCTGGCGACATTGGCATTCTACACGGTCCTTGCCGTCGCCGTGCATTTTGGTCTCGCCAGAACCGACAATCCGGCTCGTTACCTGCTGTCCGATATTCCGACGCAACTGCTGCTTCTGCATGCCTTCGATGGCGAGCGGTTGACTTTCAATTTTCCGAGCTGGTCTCTGTCGGCCGAAATGTTCTGCTATGTCATCTTCCCGATCATGGCTCTGCTGGCCGCGCGACGCCGGGAGGCGGTCGTTGTGCTGGTAGCGATTCTGGCGTTGGCCAATAGCCTTTATTCCGCCTTCAGCGAAAGCGAGCCCTGGACCGAGTGGATCAACAAGGGCGGTTCCTTCCGGGCGCTGCCCGCCTTCACCCTCGGCATTGCAAGCTATCTTTTCCGCTATCGGATCGCGCGTTGGCCGGTCGTGCCCGGCGCCCTGCTGGCCGTCCTGGCCGCCTTTATCCTGCTTGGCTGGTTGCTTTCCGACATGGCGGCTCTGGTCGTCGTCTATGCGATCGCGATCCTGGCGATCCAATGTGACATGACGGGCGCTTCAACGTTATTAACACGGCTTCGCCTCGACCGCGGTTCGGTCTACACCTACTCCTGCTACATGCTGCACATTCCGGTCGCGACAACAGTTCTTACACTTGGTTCCCGCAATCTTGTGGCCGTCTTTCCCGAGGCGAAACTGGCGCTGCTTCCCGTCGCGGTCGCCGTTCTCGCTGTCGCCAGCATCCTGTCTTATGGCCTTTTCGAGACGCCGTTGCGGCGCTCTCTGAACAGCGCATACGATCGCCACTTCGCTTCTCCGATCGCCGTCCCCGCGATTTCCTCCCAGGAGAAATCGCCATGACGATCGCGACGCACCCGTCGACAGTCTGGGCTGCCGAGCAAGGCACCGTCGCGCCGGCGGCCGGCCGCGATTCCGCGATCGACACGATGCGCGGCATTGCGATTCTGATGGTGATCGGGATCCACTCCCTTCCACCGCCGTCGGGTCCCGGCTGGGAAATCTGGATCGACGCGGCGCTGCGACCATGCGTGCCGATCTTCCTGTTCGCTTCGGGATACCTGACCGCGCTATCCGGCCGTGTTCCGCTCGCGAAGCGGCTGAGAGCTGCGTTGATCCCCTACGCGATCGCGTTCGTCGCGGCCTATATCTATATGGCGGCACATAATCCGGCGATGGACCATCGCGCCACCGTGACCGTCGCAAGGTTCACACTCGGCTATGTTTTCGTCTATTATTACGTGTTTGTTTATATCGGCTGCACCCTTGGCCTATGGTTGATTTTCAGGGTCTCCGGAACCGGCTCGCCACAGGCGGAACGCCGGCTTATCGCATTCCTGCTGTTCTCGATCGCGCTCGGCTTGATTGCAGGCAGCTATCTGGACCCGGTGCTGTCTCGTCAGGGGTTTTCGAATGCCGTGGTCGAGGAAGTTCGCATGCGCGACGTCTCCTTCTGGCTTTGCTTTGCCGCGCTGGGAGCGCTGGTCGGCAGATCCGGAATTGGACCTGACCTGCAGAATATGCGGTGGCCGATCGCGGCCGCCACGCTGGCCACCTACGCGATCTACGCTACGGTGCGCCAGTTCGGGGTCGGTGACGCCGCCGACTACGATTCGACGGCGTTTTTTGGCTATGCCGCGACGCTCTGCATCCTGCTGTTCGTGCTCGACATCCGCTTTGCGTTCCTCGCCGCCGTGGGCTCGGGCAGCTACTTCATCTATCTCTGGCATATCTTCATCGTCATGATCCTGCGCGATCATGCATCATTGCGCGGATTCGGAGCCGCCGGGGATTTCGTGGCGACATTTACCGTGACCGCCGTCGCAAGCATCGTCGCCTTGTTGGCGGTCAGGCGATTGGCCCCTCCCCGTATCGTCCGCTGGCTGGGAGCCTGACGCATGTTGCTGCGGCACACTTTGCTCTATTTACCGGCACAGATCATCGGACCGCTGTTCCAGCTGATCGCCATGATCGTCTGGACCCATGTTGTCGACGAACCCACCCTCGGCGTCATCACTCTGGTCACGGCGACCCACGAACTGCTGCAGATCGGCTTCCTTGCCTGGTGGTCGCAATACGCCTTGCGTTTCTTCGGGCGCTACCAGGACGAAAACGACGCCCAACGCTTCTATCGTACCGAAAACGCGGTTCTGGCCGTCTCGGTGATGGTCCAGAGCCTCGCCGTGACGGGGGTACTGCTGCTGATCATCGCGCCCGACGCCAGCATCGGGCTACTCGCGGCCGCCGTCGCCTATGTGATGACCCGTTCGCTGAACCTCTATATCGCTGAGCGCGCCCGCGTTCGCCACCAGATCTGGATCTATTCGGTCCAGCAGATCGTCGGGCCGTCGGCAGGGTTTATCGTTGGACTGATCCTGATCAGACTGTGTGGTCAATCCGCCGAATGGCCACTCGCCGGTTACGCGGTGGCGCAACTTCTCGCAGCCGTCATTGTCCTGCCGAAACTCGGGCATGGTCGCCGCTTTTGGCCGATCGACCGAGAAATCGTCAGACATGCGCTGCGATACGGCATTCCGCTCATCATCGGCGGCGGGCTCGGCTGGATCGGTCTCAACGCATCGCGTTTTATCGTCAATGACGTGCTCGGAGTAGCTGCGGCCGGCCTGTTCGCCGTCGGTTACGGTCTCGGCCAGCGCGCCGCCGCGGTCGTTGCCATGCTGGTGACGGCGGCGGCGTTTCCGCTCGCGGTGAAAAGCATGGAACAAAGCGGCAGCAAGGCCGCCATGCGACAACTCGCCGACAACAGCGCGCTGTTGATCGCCCTGCTGGCGCCGAGCATCGCCGGCATTTTCATGCTCCGCGCCGAGATCGTGCATCTGCTGATCGCGTCGCCGTTCCAGCAGGTCACGCTCGCCATCCTGCCCCTCTCGGTCCTGGCCGGCTCAATCCGCAACCTTCGCGCCCATTTCGGCGACCAGGTGTTTCTGCTGCACAACCGCACCCGGTTGATGATCGTTGTCAGCGCGATCGATTCGACGATGACTGTTTTGCTTACGGCGATCTGTCTTCGGTATTGGGGCCTGGCTGGAGCGGCGGGGGCGACCGTCATGGCCGCGGCTGCAGCCGCGACCGTCAGCTTCGCCATCGGTTTCGCGAAGTTCAACCTGACGCTCCCGGTCGGGCATCTCGCACGCATCGCTTTGGCGACCATCGCAATGGCCGCTCTGCTGAACCGGATGCCGGAAGCCGCCACCTTCGTCATGCTGGCGTTGCACATCGCGGCCGGCGCCGCGGTTTACGTCGCGGTGCTCGCCCTGCTTTACGCCCCCACGCTGTTCAAACGGCTGCACCCGCGCCAGCAATTCGGACCTTGAGGGCAAGGCCGACCGTGGTCACGCTTTCTTCGCATTCTCGAACGCCCGCGCCATGGCAAACCAGAGCGGCTTCTTCTGCATGGCGTCGTCGAACGGCAGCGGCCGGGGCAGCCGTTGAGCGAGCGGATCCTTCTTCTTCGCCGCGTCGGTATAGAACGAATAATTATCGGCCAGTTCCCAGGCGATGACCATCTTGACCGCGGGAATGGGCAACACGATGTTGAGGAACTTCTCCGCTGTTTCTGCGATCATCGCATCGCGGGTCGCGATATCGTCCGGAAAGGTGTCGTCGCGCACATCGAATTCGGTGATGTAGATATCGACACCGCGCCCAGCCAATGCGTGGACAAAATCGGCAAAGCGCGCCGGATCGTGCGGATAACGCGGCTGAAGATGGCCCTGCAGGCCGACCGCATGCAGCGGAACGCCAGCGTGCTGCAACTCGTCGACCAGACGGAGCAAGCCCTCGCGCACCGCATGTCCGACGTCATCGTCGCGTTCGGTCTGCGCTTCGTTGAGGACGAATTTAGTCTTTTTGTCTACCATTGCCGCACGCTCGTAGGCGCGCCGGACGTAATCGGTGCCGAAGGCATCGTACCATGGGCCGAGCCGGTATCCGCCGGGAGCCTTGTGCCCCGGCCAGAATGGTTCGTTGACGATGTCCCAGGACTGTAGTTTCCCCACATAACGGCCGACGACTTCCTCGATATAGCCATCGAAAAACTTCTGCCGCTCCGCCACGCTCAAGTTCCTGACCCATGGAGGAACCCATTCGTTCCAGATCAGGCAATGACCGCGCATGGGAATGCGATTGCTCGCACAAAATTGCAGCAGGCGGTCAGCGCTCTCGAATCGTTTCGGCCCGGGCTGCGGCGCAATGGTGCCCATTTTCATCGCAATGTCGGTCGTCACAATTCGAGTCTGCGACATGTAGAGCTCGCGATAGGCAAGGTCCTTATCGATTACCGGCCCCGCGGCCGCGCCAAAAACGAATCCATGTTGAGCCGCTATAGCGCCAAGGCTCTGCTGCGCAGGCGCGGCGATCGACATTTTTCCGCGAACGGCAATACTCGTGCCTGCGATAATTCCAAGTGCTTGACGTCTCGAGCACGCGCGCATGGCTGATCTCCACTCTGTGAATGCATTGTCGTCGTCTTCTTCGATGTGCGAAGCAACATCGCCATCGTTGCGTCGCAATAGTCCGTTTTCATGACGATGCTCTGTCGGGGAAAATCTTTCGACGTGATGGTTCCCGTTGCTGCTGTGATGGGCACGTTGTTGATTATTTGTGCTCGCGTACCTCGACCACATTGTCATCAGGGGATCGACATGCTGAACACGCAGCCGCACCACAATCTCGCCGTACGAAATCTCACTGTTGACGGCATCACCATCAATGTTCTTTCGCTCCCCGAAGCCGTTGCTTCGATCGTATCGGCGGCACGACATGGCGATAATTTCAGCGTCTGCACCCTCAATCTCGATCATGTTGTGCAATTGCAACAGCGGTCCGACTTTCGCGCGGCTTACCGTCGTGCACGATTTGTTACGGCCGATGGTTTTCCAATCGTGGTGCTGAGCCGTCTGCTGGGGACGCGGATGGAGCGCACCACTGGCGCCGATCTCGTCGAACCGCTGTGCCGGGAGGCCGGCAAAAACGGACTTCCGATTTTCCTGCTCGGCTCGGACGATCGCACGCTTGCGACAACCGCCAGCCGTCTGTCCAAACGATTTCCAGGACTGACGGTTGCGGGTACCTATGCGCCGGGTTCAAATTTCGATCCCTATTCAAGGGAAGCCGATATCGCGATCGACAAAATTCGCGCCTCCGGGGCGCGTCTGTGCTTTGTCGCCCTCGGCGCACCCCGCCAGGAAGTATTCGCGGCACGATGTCTGGACGAACTGGATGGAACCGGATTGCTCTGTATTGGGGCCGCGCTCGATTTCATCGCTGGCACGCAGACACGCGCTCCCTCCTTGACGCAGAAGGTCGGACTCGAATGGGCGTGGCGAATGCTGCGTAACCCGCGCCGGCTCGGACCACGCTATGCCCGTTGCATGGCGGTTGTGCCCGGGCTGGTGGCCCGCACCATTCCACAAATTTACAACGCGCGGATGAGGAAAGCGGCATGACCTCCACCTTGACACTGGCCCTGCGTGCACGAAACGCCAGTCCGGTTCGGCCCAGATATCAGATCTGTTTGATTCACCCGTTCGATCCGCGCGGCGAGAAGGTCGGCGGCCTCGAGACCTACATCCGGGATTTCATCACCTTCCATCCGGCGGATACCGACCTGCTGTTCATCGGCGTCGACTCGGCAGGCGACTTGAAACTCGGGGAAATTCACAAACTGACCTTCAGGGGGCGCAACTTCGATTTCCTTCCCATCCTGCGCTACTCCGACCAGCAGGCCCGTGAGGCTGCCCGCAGCATCCGGACCTCCCTGACCGGTCAGTTTTTTGTGGCGCTTCTCCGCCATTTCGGTCCGATTGCAAAACTGATCCGCGCGCGACGATGCTCGATCGATCTGCGCCGGGTGGAGTTCTCATGGCTTCCGGCGCTGTTGCGGTTGCCGTTTGTCCAGATGCTCCACGGCGAAGGGGCGCCGAAACTGCAAATGGATTCCCTGCTGCGGAAATATTCCTTCGTCCACAATGCCGGCGAACGCTTCGCGGTCGCCACCAGTGCGAAATTCCTGTGCGTCAATCCGTTCATCACCGAACGCCTGCAAAAGACCTATCCGAGCCGCAAGGAAAAGATCGACACGCTCTGGACCTGGGTCAACACCGATATTTTTAAGCCGCAGCCGTTGCCCCCGGATACCACCCCCTTCCGGATCGTGTTCGCCGGGCGGCTTGATGAATTCAAGGATCCACCCTTGATGTTCCGGACCATCGCCCGGCTCCGGCAAAGATGGGGACGTGGCGTCGAGTTTCACTACATCGGCACCAGCGACCCGCATCGCTTCACCGAGTTCGCCGACATCGAAGACGTCACCATTCGCCACGGCTTCAAGGATGCCGCCGGAATGGCGGCGACCCTCGCAGCCGCGCATGCGGGTATCCTTACTTCCGAATTCGAAGGAATGCCGCGTTTCGTACTTGAGACGCTGGCGGTGGGTCGGCCCGTCGTCGCGATGCATCTGCCGCAGCTTGAACCGGTCATCCATCATGGCGAGAGCGGGTTTTTGGTGCAGCGGGCAGGATCAGCCGACGACATGGCGGACGCGCTGGCGCAACGCTTCATCGATGTGCGCGACGCCATCGACGCTGGCACCATGGATCCCGTCGGGATCGCGGGGGCCATTGAGACCTTCACGCCGGGCACGCAGCTCGCGCGCGTGTTCCGCTACCATCACGAAATCCAGAATGCCCGCGGCATGGCTGTTGCCCCTTCGGCCTATTGAGGTGATGCCGTGAACATCCTGCTGCTGACCAGCGAGTTTACGCCCGCCAAAGGCGGCGTCGGAACTTACGCGCGCGAAATGGCGGCGGCCGCCACCGAGCTTGGCGCGCAGGTGACGGTCGTCGCCCCGGACTATGCGCGGGACAATGCCGCCGACGATCGTACCTTGCCGTTCGAGGTCAGCCGGTTCCGCGGCGGCCTGCATTCGATGCGCGATCTTCTCGCCAAGATCCAGCTGGCGCGCGGCAGGATCAAGGCCGGGCCCTTCGATGTGGTCCATGCCGCTGACTGGCCGTTCTTCATTCCGGTAGCGCTCTCGCGCTGGCGTACCAGCGCGCGCATCGTGATGACCGTCCACGGCACTGAGATCAACGAGACCCAGACTCCGCTCAAGCGCCTCGCGATCCGCAGCTTTGGCGTGTTCGGGCCGCGAACCGAAGTCGTCGCCAACAGCCAGTTTACCCGGGAACTGTTCCGTAAGCGGTTTGGCACCGCAGCGCAGATCGACGCCATCAGGCTCGGCGTATCGGAATTCTGGTTCGGCCAGGCCAGCCGGCGCGACGCAACGCGACACAAAATGAATCTTGCGCCCGATCAGATCGTCATCGTTACCGTCGCCCGGATCACCCGCCGCAAAGGACATCATCTGACGCTGGCCGCGCTGGCGACCGTTCCGGACGAATTGCGCCGGCGCATCACCTGGTTGGTGATCGGCCCCGATGGCGAAGCCGATTATGTCGACCAAGTGCGTCGGATGGCCGAGACCGTGAATTGCGATGTTCGCTTTCTCGGTGCCCTGCCGGACGAGCAGATCCGCGACGTCTACGCCGCCGCCGACTTCTTTTGCCTGACCGCTGTGCCGGATTCGTCCGGCCGGGTCGAAGGCTTCGGACTGGTTTATCTGGAAGCCGCAGCCGGTAGCCTTCCAAGTGTCGCCACCGCGATCGGCGGCGTCCCCGACGCCGTGCTGGCCGAGGAAACCGGATTACTCGTTCCCCCGTCCGTCGAGGCCGTCGCCCGTGCCATCACCGAGCTCTCCGAGCAAAACGATGCGCGGTCGATCTTTGCGGCCGGTGCTTCCGCACATGCGCGTGCCCTGTCGTGGCAACGTTGCGCCGCCGAAACCTACGGACTGTCACACCTGCAAAGGCGGACCCGCCCCGTCGCCTTTCCCGGCGACCCCGTCGATTGGACGACGGAAGCCGGCGTGGCGACCGCATGATGCGACTGGTGGCGGCCGCGATTCTTCTCGCGCTTGTCACCGGCGCCGCGCGCGCCGAAAATTGCGGCAAGAGCCGCGACTATTTGCTCGGCAGCCTTGGCGGCGACCTGATGATGCCGCCGCGGGCCTACAAGGACTTGTTCAACATCTGCGTCAAGACCGCCGCGATGACCAACGTCCAGGATGCCTATATTTTGAAGGACGGCGGCATCGCAGTCATCCCCAAGCAGGACAGCGTGGCGGCGACGGCCGGGACCCTTTCGCAATTCTGCGATGCCTATCCGCGGGCGACCTTGCGCTTCCTGACTCGCAAGGAAATGCTTTTGGCCAAGTCCATCGCGAGCGTCGTGCAGATGTCATCGACGTCATCGACGTCGTGCAAGAAAATCAAGGGTATTTCCTGAGTTTCGCGCTCCGGATCAGGCCTTGTCGTTCGTTCCACACTCTCAAACGATCAGCAGATCGTGTGCCGTCAACGGCGCTGTAACCCCGGTAAGGGTGATGGAGGCGTCGTGACCAAGGTCAATGACCGTATCGTGGCCGACGACGTGAACCGATAGCTGAGCAAGGTCGGCTGCAACGCTCGAATCGATCTGGATCACGTCATGACCCGCCGCTTCTCCGGCCCTGAAATTATGGATGACGTCGTGTCCGCCCGCCTGCTTGAACACGAACGTGTCGCCGCCGGCGCTGTTCAAAACGTCGCTGGTCGCGCTGGCGGTCAATGTCACGCCTGACATAGTGGCCGTCATGACGTGGGTACCGTCGTTCTGGTCGAAAACGGTCGAAACCCGGTGACCCGCGGCATCGAACGTATCGTGACGCGCCGAATAGCTTTGTCCCGCAAGGCCGAACGTATCGACGACCCTGGTTCCATCGGCGTGTCGCGCGGTCTCGCTGGTGAGGGCGCCGTTTGAAGCGTAATTGGACTGCAGATAAGAGCCGTCCTTCTGGGTGATCGTCTCCTGGGCCAGGCGACCGCCAGAGTCATATTGATCCAGCGTCCTGACGCCGTCGGCGCTCATGGTCTGTTTCAGCGCCAGCGTGCCGTCGGCATGAAAATCCTCGATCAGAGTGCTGTGGCCGGAAACATCGCGAACGACGTGCTCTGACGTATAGGCCCTGCCGGTGATGCCGTAGCTATA
>JAQGJF010000736.1 GCA_028290765.1 Tardiphaga sp. | reverse complement strand
GGCGTCACCGTATCGAATTCCCGGCAATGGCTGGAGCATCGGGGCACCGTCGGCCGCGCGGTGGTCGGCAAGATCAAAATCCTCGACGAGAGCGATCAGGAGCTGCCGCTCGGAGAGATCGGCACGGTCTACTTCGCCGACGCGCCGGTGTTTTCCTATCACAACGATCCGGAGAAGACGAAGCGCGCCTATAACGCGAGGGGATGGTCGACGCTCGGCGATGTCGGTTATCTCGACGCCGAAGGCTTTTTATACCTCACCGATCGCAAATCCTACATGATCATCTCCGGCGGCGTGAACATCTACCCGCAGGAAACCGAGGACGTGCTGATCACCCATCCCGAAATCGCCGACGTCGCGGTGTTCGGCGTACCGAACGAGGAGATGGGCGAAGAGGTCAAGGCGGTGGTGCAGCCGCACGACATGAGCCGCGCCGGCAAGGCGCTGGAGGCGGAATTGATCGTGTTCTGTAGAAAACATCTGTCGCCGCTCAAATGCCCACGCAGCGTCGACTTCGAAGCCGAATTGCCGCGCACGCCGACCGGCAAGCTGGTCAAGCGGCATCTGCGTGATCGGTACTGGCCGAAGGTGACGGCGACGTAGTTTGCGACGGCCGTAGGATGGGTTGAGCCCTTGCGAAACCCATCAACCGCGGATCACGAAGATGATGGGTTTCGCTGCGCTCTACCCATCCTACGGTTCCTGCTGTAATCACGTCCTATGTCATACGCTGCAAACACGCACGGCGTCACCGCCCGCGGCCTGCTGATTTCCGCGCCGCGTTCGGGTGCCGGCAAGACCACCGTGACGCTGGGCATCCTCAAGGCCCTCTCCCGCCGCGGCATATCGGTGCGATCGGCGAAGGCCGGCCCGGACTACATCGATGGCGCGTTTCACGCCGCAGCCACCGGTCGCGGCAGCGTCAACCTCGACAGCTGGGCGATGCCGCCAATGCTGATCGATGCGCTGGTGGCCGGCGCCGCGCGTGACGCGGACATTTTCGTCGTCGAAGGCGCGATGGGCCTGTTCGACGGCGTGCCCGGCATTGCCGGGCGCAGCGGCGCCGCGGCGGACATTGCTTCGCGGCTGAAGCTGCCGGTGTTGCTGGTGCTGGACGTTGCGGCGCAGTCGCAATCGGCCGCCGCCGTGGTGCGCGGCTTTGCCTCTCACGATCCCGACGTCCGCATCGCCGGTGTCGTGCTCAACCGGATCGGCAGCGCGCGGCATCGGGCGCTGATCGCGGACGCCATTGCCAAACTGGATGTGCCGGTGCTCGGTGCCATTCCGCGCGACGAAACAATCGGATTGCCGGAACGCCATCTCGGCCTGATCCAGGCCGGCGAGCATGGCGATCTCCGGTCGAAGCTCGACCGTCTCGGCGACATGGCCGAAACCCATCTCGACCTCGACGCCATCGTCGCGATGGCCACGCCGCTCCAGGATGCGGCCATCGACACCGCGCCGGCGCTGCCGCCGCCCGGGCAAACCATCGCGCTGGCCTCCGACGCCGCCTTCAGCTTCGTCTATCCGCATCTGCTCGAGGGCTGGCGCCGTACGGGTGCGGAAATCGTCACCTTCTCGCCGCTGGCCGACCAGCCGCCACCCGAGCACTGCACCGTCTGCTGGCTGCCGGGAGGCTATCCGGAGCTCCATGCCGGCAGGCTTGCATCGGCGCAGCGATTTCGCGACGGGCTGGTCAAATTCGCCGCGACCCGCCCGGTTCACGGCGAGTGCGGCGGCTACATGGTGCTCGGCGAAGGTCTCGAAGATGCCGAAGGCATCAGGCATGCCATGACCGGGCTGCTCGGCCATGCGACCAGCTTCCATCAACGCAAACTGCATCTCGGCTACCGGAAAGCGCGGCTGCTGGCACCGAGCCCGATCGGGGATGTCGGCACGCTGGTTCGCGGTCACGAGTTTCATTATGCATCACTGATCTCGCCCGGCGCGGACGAGCCGCTGGTCGAACTTTCCGATGCGCACGGCAACGGGATCGCCGAACGCGGCGGACGGCGCGGTCACGTCACCGGCACCTTCTTCCACGCCATCGCGCATGCCGACTGAGGGGATGAACCCATGATGGACAGCATCGACGCTTCATTGCTTCCGCCCGGCATCCGCTCGCGCTTCGTCGATGGCATCAACGGACTGCGCATGCATGTGCTCGAAGCCGGCTTCGAGAGCAAAGGACGGCCAGGCCTGCTGTTGCTGCACGGCTTTCCCGAACTGGCCTATAGCTGGCGCAAGGTGATGCCGAGGCTGGCCGCGGCAGGCTATCATGTGATCGCGCCGGACCAGCGCGGCTATGGCCGCACCACCGGCTGGGACGCCGATTATGACGGCGACCTGAATTCGTTTCGCCTGTTCAATCTGGTGCGCGACGCGCTGGGGCTGGTGTCGGCGTTCGGCCATGCATCGGTGGCCGTGGTCGGCCATGATTTCGGCTCGCCGGTCGCGGCCTGGTGCGCGCTGCTGCGGCCCGATGTGTTTCGCAGTGTTGCTCTGATGAGCGCGCCGTTCGCCGGCCCGCCGTCGCTGCCGTTCGACACCGCCGATGCGCCGCCGGCACGCGCCGTGGAAGATCCGGTTCATCGCGAACTCGCCGCACTGCCGCGGCCGCGCAAGCATTACCAATGGTATTATTCGACACGCGAAGCCAACGCCGACATGCAAGATGCGCCGCAGGGCGTGCATGACTTCCTGCGGGCCTATTATCACCACAAGAGCGCGGACTGGCCGGGCAACCAGCCCAGCCCGCTGCAAGGCTGGACCGCGAGCGAGCTGGCCAAACTGCCGACCTATTACGTGATGGATTTCGGTAAGGGCATGGCGGCAACCGTGGCCGAGGAAATGCCGTCGGCAGCCCAGATTGCCGCCTGCCGATGGCTTCCGGACCAGGAACTCGCCTTCTACAGTGGGGAATATGCCCGGACCGGATTCCAGGGCGGGCTGCAATGGTACCGCTGCGGCACCTCCGGCGCGTTTACGGCCGAACTCGAGACCTTTGCCGGCCGCCACATCGACGTCCCCTCCTGCTTCATTTCCGGACAGCAGGACTGGGGCATCCATCAGCGGCCCGGCGCCATCGAGGCGATGCAGGCCACCGCCTGCACGCGGATGCTCGGCTGCCACCTGATCGACGGCGCCGGCCATTGGGTGCAGCAGGAGCAGCCGGAACAGGTGAGCCGGTTGCTGCTGCAATTTCTTGAACGGGCCGCAACGGTGAATCGCGCCACAGACCGGTAGGCAACTCCCCCAAAAATGCGGTAAAACGGCTGATGAGACTGGGACATCGGCCGTCACGCGCATGGGCACTGACGGCCTCGAAACATTGATTTGAGATGCTTGAACCACGGCTGCTGATACGCCTGGGCGCTGCCGCATCGATCGTTGGCCACATGGTGTTCCTGACCCTGGGACTGCTGTTCGCCGACGCCCGTCCGTTCGAGTCGGAGCCTACGGAGGCAATCGCGGTCAATATCGTGACGCCCGAGGAAGCCCGGGAGCCGCCGAAGCCGGCCGAACCGCCTAAACCCGAGCCGCCCAAACCCGAGCAGAAGCAACCCGCTCCGATCGATTTTTCCGCCCTGACCGCCCCGATCAAACCGGAAACATCGTCCCAGCAATCCGCACAACAAGCGCCGCAGCCGAAATCTCAACCTGCCGCGGCGCCGGCATCGCGGCCGAATTCAGCGGCGGCTGCGCAGCAGGCCAAAGCCTCGCCGCAGGAAGCCAAGCCGCCCGGTGCCGAGGGCTTTCAGCCGACGCTTTCGCAGCAGACGCCGGCGCAACCGCCGCCACCATCGGCAACGTCAGCGCCGGGGCCGCCGACCGTCGAGCCCGATATCACCGTCAAATACGGCGTGATGCTGGGGCTACCTTCGGTGAACGGAACCGACAGCATCGAAGCGCCCGCCTTCGAGGTCGCCAAGATCGAGGCCACCGACATCTCGGCGTTTCGCCGCCATCTGAAGACATGTTCGTCGCTGCCGGCGTCGGTCACCGCTTCCGACAAGGTCAGGATCGTGCTGCGGATCCTGTTGTCGCGCGATGGCAGGCTGATCGCGGAGCCGGCGCTGATCGAGGCCAGCGCGTCCGCCAAGGGGCCGGTGTTGATGCAGAAGGCCATGGAGGCGCTGCAGGCGTGCCAGCCCTACGCCATGTTGCCGGCCAACAAGTATAACGAATGGAAAGTGCTGGATCTCAGCTTCACGCCGCAGGATTTCGTCGGCGGCTAGATCGCGCCCCAAGCATCGATCGCCTCGCCAATTTGACTTTGCAGGCAAGGCGAACAATATGGCGCGAGGGAAACAGGGGTATCAGCGCTAGTGCGAAGTGACGAATTTCCGACGTTGCGGGCCAAGAAAGGTTTGCTGAGCGGACGCGCCAAACGCAAGCCGGTCCGAAAGTTCAAGAAGCCCGGCGCTCAGCAGCGCATGTTGCCGGCGGAGCGCGAACAGGAGATCGTCAGCCAGTCTATTTCGTTCTTCGCCGAGCTCGGCTTCGAAGGCAATACCCGCGAACTCGCCGAGCGCCTGAACATCACCCAACCGTTGCTCTATTTCTATTTCCCCAACAAGGAAGCGCTGATCGAGCGGGTCTATCAGGATGTCTTCGTCGGGCGCTGGAATCCCATGTGGGAGCAACGCATCGTCGACCGGACGCGGCCGATCAAAGAGCGCCTCACCGAATTTTATCAGGACTATGCCCGGGCTATCGTCACCTATGAATGGGTGCGGCTGTTCATGTTCTCCGGCCTCAAGGGCCTCGATTTCAACTCGCGCTATCTCCAGCTGTTGCGCGAGCGCATCTTCGGCAAGATCATCGAGGAATTGCGCGCGTCCTATGGGCGCAAGCCGATTGCCGAATTTCCGCTGACCGAGACCGAGATCGACGCGGTCTGGAGTCTGCACGCCACCATCTTCTATCTCGGTGTGCGCAAATGGATCTACAACATGCCGGTTCCCGACAATCTCGACCCGATCATCGAAATGAAGGTGAGGATCTTCATCGACGGCGTCGGCGCGGTTCTGGCCGATGAGGGTCCCGCGCGATAAGTGGTGATCGACACTGCCGATCGGGACTCGCGCTGCCGTGATCGCAGGGCTAGAGCATATGATGCGTCTTCTTTTCGAGTCGTCCGTGAAATATCCCGAAGTGGTTGACCGGCAATAGAAATCGCCGGAATTGCAGCAAATGGATTTGCCGGAAATTGGGGCTCCGGCGCCAATTTTCTTGCAAATTCATGTTGGGGATTCCC
>JAQGJF010000095.1 GCA_028290765.1 Tardiphaga sp. | reverse complement strand
ACAGAATTTGGCCTACGGGTCGAGCCGCATCGGCAGGCCGGCGCGAACCATATGGTCCTTGGCCTGACGTATGGTGAATTCGCCAAAGTGGAAGATCGACGCCGCCAGCACCGCGGTGGCGTGTCCGTTGCGGATGCCGTCGACCAGGTGATCGAGATTGCCGACACCGCCGGAGGCAATCACGGGCACCCCGATGCCGTCGGCCACCGCCTGGGTCAGCGGGATGTCAAAACCCTGGCGGGTGCCGTCGCGGTCCATCGACGTCAGCAGGATTTCCCCGGCGCCGAGCGACACCACTTCCTGGGCATATTCGATGGCGTCGATGCCGGTCGAGTTGCGCCCGCCATGGGTGAAGATTTCCCAGCGCTCGCCGCCGCCTGCACGCTTGACGCGCTTGGCGTCGATCGCCACGACGATGCACTGGTCGCCGAATTTTTCGGCGGCTTCCTTGACGAATTCGCGGCGGCTGACCGCGGCTGAGTTGATCGAAACCTTGTCGGCGCCGGATCGCAGCAGCACCCTTATATCGTCGACGGTGCGGACCCCGCCGCCGACCGTTAGCGGCATGAAGCAGGCCTCTGCCGTGCGCCTGACCACATCGAGCATGGTGCCGCGATTTTCATGGGTGGCGGTGATGTCGAGAAAACACAGCTCGTCGGCGCCGGCGGCATCATAGGCGACCGCCGCTTCCACCGGATCGCCGGCGTCGCGCAGGTCGACGAAGTTGACGCCCTTGACGACACGGCCGTCCTTGACGTCGAGACAGGGGATCACGCGAACCTTGAACATGGAAAGCTCCTAGGGGCATGATCCGGAAAAGTGGAAGCCGGTTTTCCGAGAAAGATCATGCCAAACATAAAGATCGCCTAGAGCGCAAGCTCTAGGCGTGTGCGCGCGCGTTTCGGATCAGCGTCAGCGCCGCCGCCGGATCAAGCCGCCCGTCGTACAGCGCGCGGCCGGCAATGGCGCCCGCCAGCTTTTTCGCCCGTGGCGCCAGCAGCGCCTTGACGTCCTCGATCGAGGCAAAGCCGCCGGACGCAATCACCGGAATCGAAATGGCTTCGGCGAGTGCAATGGTGGCATCGAGATTGAGCCCCTTGAGCAGGCCGTCGCGGGCGATGTCGGTGAAGATGATCGCGGCGACGCCGGCATCCTCGAAGCGTTGCGCGATTTCAAGGGCGGTCACCTGCGAGGTTTCCGCCCAGCCTTCGACCGCGACCTTGCCGTCGCGCGCATCGAGGCCGACCGCGACGCGGCCCGGAAAAGCCTTGGCCGCGTCCTTGACCAAAGCGGGATCGCGGACCGCCGCAGTACCGATGATCACCCGCGCAATGCCCTTGGACAGCCACGCTTCGACGGTTTTCAGGTCGCGGATACCGCCGCCCAACTGCACCGGCATGGTGACGGAGGCAAGCATCGACTCCACCGCCTGCGCATTCATCGGCTTGCCGGCAAAGGCGCCGTCGAGATCGACCACATGCAGATATTCGAAACCCTGCGCTGCGAAGCTGCGCGCCTGCGCGGCAGGGTCGAGGTTGAACACGGTCGCGCGCGCCATGTCGCCCTGCTCGAGGCGCACGCACTGGCCGTTCTTGAGATCGATGGCGGGAAAGAGGATCACGTTGCGATGCCTTTTCGCTCTTTAGCGTGATGAGAGTCCGTGATCCCTCCCCCTTGTGGGGAGGGTCGGCCGAGCCTGGACGATGCGAAGCATCGTCCAGAAGCGGAGGCCGGGGTGGGGGTAGCCACAAGAAAGGCTTCTGTTGTGGCTACCCCCACCCGACCAGCCTTAGGCTGGCCACCCACGATCGAGCAATTGCTCGATCGGACCCCACAAGGGGGAGGGATAAGGAAGAGCCGCGGCATCCGCCCACCCATCACGGCTTCCATTTCAAAAAGTTCGCGATCAGCGCCAGCCCGAAGCGCTGGCTCTTCTCGGGGTGAAACTGCGTGCCGATGATGGTGTCCTTGCCGACCATGGCCGTCACCGGGCCGCCGTAATCGGCGCGCGCCAGCACGTCGGCCTCATGGGTCGCATTCAGATGATAGGAATGCACGAAATAAGCGTGGCGGCCCTTGGGCCCCAGCGGCAATCGCTCCAGCACCGGATGCTCGCGGATCATATCCAGCGTGTTCCAGCCCATATGCGGAATCTTGAGGTTTTCTTCGCGCGGCGAAATTTTCTCGACGTCACCGGCGATCCAGTTGAGACCGTCGGTGGTGACGTGTTCCTTGCCGCGTGTCGCCAGCAATTGCATGCCGACGCAGATGCCGAAGAACGGCCGCGCCTTGTCGCGGATGGTCTCAGTCAACGCCTCGACCATGCCGTCGAGCCCGTCGAGACCCTTGCGGCAATCGGCGAAGGCGCCGACGCCGGGCAGCACGACGCGGTCGGCGCGGAACACTACTTCCGGATCACGCGTCACCACGATCTTTTCCGGGACTTCCATGCTCCGCGCCGCACGCTCGAACGCCTTCGCCGCGGAGTGCAGATTGCCGGAGCCGTAATCGATGATGGCGACACTCATCGCCGCGCTCCCGGCTGCGGAAACAACCCGATGATGTCGTCAGGCAGCGGTGGCGGCGGCCGCGAAAACGGCTGGCCGGGAATATCCCGCGTCGGCGGCGGCGCGCCGCGATCGACCGCCAGCTGGTCATTGGCCAGACCGCGTTGTTGGGCGGTCCAGCGATCGAAGAAGCGCCGTTCGGCGGCTTCCTCGTTATCGGCCACCACGATGTCGATCTGGCGCCAGTGGCGCCGCGACAGCGTCCAGCGCCACAGGCTGGCCGCCTCGAATCCCATCAGGAGCGCAACCAGCAACATCACGACAAAGCGCGCGCCGGCGCCGGCCCGCAGCTGGGACAGCGCCACCTCGCTCAGGGCAATGACCACGACGTAGCCGAGCAGCGCCAGCCAGAGCCGATGCCAAAGCAGCCACACCGGCCCGAGCAGGAAGGCCCAGACATGGAAGCCATCGCGAACGAACTCGAGCCTGTCGGTTCCATTGCGAACCGCCTTGTCTGCGCGGAACGGCGCATGAACTGTGTAGACCGGCATCTTACTCTCCGCCGATAACTTGAAGAAACGACCAGGAAGCTCAGCCGCCGAGCTGACCCTTGGTGGATGGCACCTCGCCGGCGTTGCGCGGATCGATCGCGACCGCCGCGCGCAGCGCCCGCGCCAGACCCTTGAAGCAGGATTCGGCGATATGGTGGCTGTTCTCGCCATATAGGGTCTCGACGTGCAAAGTCACGCCGGCGTTGATCGCGAACGCGTTGAACCATTCGCGCACCAGTTCGGTGTCGAAGGTGCCCACCTTG
>JAQGJF010000093.1 GCA_028290765.1 Tardiphaga sp. | reverse complement strand
CCGGCCGGTCTGCCAGGCCTGCGTGTCGAGATTGCTTCGGCCGGGATACAACAACGGACCTTCGGGAAAATTGTCGTGGCCATGCACGACGTGCAGCCCGTCGAAGCCCTGGGGATCGCCAGGCTTGTAACGTTTGTTCAGCAGCGTCCGTTCGGTCTGCCGGTCGAGCGCAATCCCCGCCTCGACGCCGGCGTGAACGTAGAGCCGGTAGCGGTCCAGATGCAGCAGCGGCCGTCGGTCGAGCCATTCAATATGCGCCGGCGGCACCGCGGCCGGATCGCCGCCATAGGATTTCAGCGCCGCATCGCCGCCCTTCTCGATCCAGGAAGCCATGTTGGCAGGGTCGCGCAACGCCGCGACCATCATGGCGTCATGGTTGCCCTTGAGCGCGACCAATCGCCACCCGTCCGCCAGATCGTCCGCAAGACCCGACAGCAGGCGGTCGACCACCGCCGCGGAGTCCGGTCCCTTGTCGACGTAGTCGCCGAGCATGATGATGGTGCCGGGCCGACCCGCGGCGTCTGCCGAAATCCTCAATAGCGCGTCGTCCAACAGATCCAACCGGCCGTGGAGATCGGGAACGACATAGATGAGGCTCACCGGGTCAGACTCACGGGATCAGATTCATGGGTGAGACTCATGTCACTTCCGGTCGTCGTGCCGCAGGCGGCGGGTCCGGCGATGCTACGCCAGCCCGTCGCGGCGCTCCACCATGTATCAGGTGCGGAAGAACACGAACCAGACGATGCCGAGAATCAGGACCGCAAGCCCGGTCGAGACCGTCAACAGCGCCAACACCGACGGGCCGCGTTCGGCCTGGCGCGCCTCGGTCGCGGTTTCGACGATGCGCCCTTGTTGCTTGGTTGCCATGACGACCTCAATTCGCGCGTGTTGTGAAAGCCTTCGGCACGAGCTGTGCAAAGCAACGCATGATCGGGAATGATGTTCCGCGCCCGCTGACGGTCGTAGAGCGCGTACTGTGCTTGTCTCGAATCCAATTCTGGAGCATGCCGGGACCGCCCGTGGTGCGGGCATGCGGCAAGGCATCAATTCCTATCATACCGCCCTCCTCGCCTTCTTGTTGAAGCTGGGTTGCCCCGGACACCTCCACCGCCATCGCAGGAACCGTCATGACCGAGAAGCCCGTGCCCTTACCGCCCGCCGAAGTGTTCGTCCCGATCCAGAATCTGCCGTCGGCGCCGATCATCTTCTTCGAGTTCTGCCCCACGCTCGGCAACAATAACGGCCTGATCAACATCATGCTGGCGGCCGGCCTGGTGATGCCGACCGGCGGCCCCGGCACCGAAACCATCCCGGTCGCGGTCGCCCATTTACGCTGTACCAGCAGTTCCGCCGTTCAGTTGCGCGACGCGCTCAGCAAGGCGCTCGAGCTCGGGGCGGCGTTCGAAGCGCCGAAAGGCCGGGCGAATTGATGAATTCCCGACACATACAGCCTGTATAAACAGCCTGTATAAATCATGAATTGATCGATGCCTTACCATCACGTCAGGTTTTGGCCGGCCCCCCTCTGTAGCGTGTTAGCGTGCGACATCGAGCCCTCTTTGATCTGGTTTAGACAGGCAGCACCATGTCCCCCTCTGGCGAAACCGGCGAAACAGCCAGCGTGTCTCCCCGCGTCCGCCGGCGCCGCACCGCCTATCTGCTGGTGCTGGCCGCCGGACTGCTGCTGTTTGCCGCCGTCGCCGGCGCGTCGTTTCTGCTGCTGCGGCCGGTGACGCTGCGGATTGCCGTCGGGCCCCCGGGCAGCGAAGACCAGAAATTGATTCAGGCGCTGGCCCAGGCCTTTGCCCACGAGGCAGGCTCGATCCGGCTGGCGCCGATCACGACCGACGGCGCCGCCGAGAGCATCGCCCTGCTCGGGTCCGGCAAGACCGATCTCGCGGTCGCGCGCGGCGACCTGGAAATGCCCGGCAGCGCCGAATCGGTCGCGATCCTGCGCAAGAACGTCGTGGTGCTGTGGTCGCCTTCCGGGCTCCCGGCGAAAGGCTCCAAGAAAGAACCGGTGCCGAAAATCAAGGCGATCGATGGCCTGGCCGGTCACCGCGTCGGCGTGATCGGCCGGAGCCAGGCCAATGTCACGCTGCTTCGGGTGATCCTGAAGGAATCCGGCGTCGATCCCGACAAGGTGGCGGTGACGCAATTCGGCACCAACCAGCTCGCCGAACTGGCGAAAGACGCCACCATCGATGCCTACATGACGGTCGGCCCGCTCGACAGCAAGATCACCTCCGAGGCCATCGCCGCCACCGCGAAGGCCAGGGGCGAACCGAAATTCCTGCCGATCGACGTTTCGGACGCGATCGCGCAGCGCCACCCGCTTTACGAATCCGAGGAGATCCCCGGCAGCTCGTTCAGCTCATCGCCGGCGAGGCCCGACGACAAGATCGACACCGTCAGCGTCAACCATTTGATCGTCGCGCCGCATTCTTTGTCCGAAACCTCGGTCGGTGCGTTCACCCGGCAGCTGTTCGCGATCCGGCCGCAGCTCGCCCGCGAAATCCACAGCGCCGCCAAGATCGAAAAACCCGACACCGACAAGGACGCCGCATTGCCGGCGCACGCCGGCGCCGCGGCCTATATCGACGGCACCGAACGCACCTTCCTCGAGAAATACAGCGACTACATGTGGGGCGCGCTGCTGGTGCTCTCCGGGATCGGATCGGCCTTCGCCTGGCTGCGTCATTATCTCAAGCGCGACGAACGCGAACAGAACACGCTGCACCGGGAAAGATTGCTGGCCACGATCTCGAAAGTGCGCCAGGTGGATTCCGTGGAAGAATTGTCGGCGATGCAATGCGAGGTCGACGACATCCTGCGCGAAACCCTCGAATGCTACGACGACGGCGCGATCGAGGAAGGCGACCTGTCGGCCTTCAGCCTCGTGCTGGAGCAGTTTCACCACGCCGTGGTCGAGCGGCGCGCCGCGATCGGCATGACCGCGCCCGAGCTGCCGCGGATGCGGGCGCTGTAGTCTTATTTTGACGCGTTTTCTTCCGCAGATAAGTCTACGCAATCTGCGTAAACTTGATTGCTATGCGAACCGGTATCCACTTCGCTCGAAAACGCTCCAAGCGCCAGCAAGCTAACGCCGATATCGCGACCGTTCCGAAACCGGCGGCATCGAGACCTCGCCGGGGTAATCGATGTTCACGACGCAGTTGCCGCGCAGCACGGCGGCGGCCTCCAGGCATTGCCGGTAGTCGAAGAAGCGGCAGATCTGCGGCACGCTGCCCGGCCCGCGCGGACCCCCGGTCATGACGCAATAGGGCGATACGACGGATTTCGCCGCGGCGGCTGACGTCGCCAGCCCTGCCAGCGCCGAAGCGGTCAGTAGCGCCGCAGCGACCACGCGTGTTCGCCGATCGATCGTCATGGACGTTCTCCCCTCGCGGTGCCAAGCTAGCGCCGATGTCGCGCCCTCGCCGGCGCCGGCGCGGTCGAGACCTCGCCGTGATAGTCGATATTCTGCACGCAATTGCCGCGCAGGTCGGATGCCGCCTGCAGGCACGCCTGATAATCGTAATAGGAGCAGAGCTGCGGCGAGCCGCCGGGGCCGTCCGATCCGCCGCGCATCACGCAGAACGGCGGTACGCCGGCGGCGGCCGCCGGTGTCGCGGGCGCCAGCGCCAGCAGCAACGTCGTTGCAAAGCCAACAGCGGTCGCTGAAAACGCCACGCGCCGATCGGGGGTGGTCATGATCGCCTCGGTTTGAAATCAGCGTCGAATATACCTGACAAACCGGAAACCTCGGCGATAATTTGCGCGAGCACGTCCCTGATTAGTGCCAGGCCATGTCCGGCCGCCAGGGCAATACGCCGCGGAAGTCGCTGTTGGGAACGCAGTTCGCGTTCTGGTCAGCTGCCGCCTGCAGGCACTGGCGGTAATCGTAGTAGCCGCAGGCTTCGGGCGCGCCGCCGGGACCGTTGGAAGAGCCTGGCATCAGGCAGAACGGCGAAGGGCCGGACCGCGGCGCCGCGGCGGCGGGCGTGGCCGTCGCCAACGGCAGGCTGATTGCGAGCATAAGGATAGCGCCGGCCGAAATGGCCGTGAGTCGATTGATGATGGTCATGGTTGCCTCTGATGAATGTCGGCGAACAACGTCGCCTTCTGTCCCTACAGATATAGGGAGTATGGCGCGACGCAGCATCGACACTCACGGGAATGCGTTCCGACGTGACTACGCCTGAACGCGCCATCGAAAGCGAGACGCACTTCCTTACAAAGTTGTCATTCTTACGAAGTTGTCATTCGCGCTGCGTTCGAAGGCCGCGCGTCTACTTGATGGATGTATTGACCGTGGAAAATTTGTCGGACAGGGTCGGGCCGATCGCCTGCACGGCGACGACGATGGCGAGGCTGATGCCTACTCCGATCAGGCAGTATTCGATCGCGGTGGCGCCGGACTGATCCGACCAAAATCTCGCCAGCAGACGCCGCACCCGAACCTCCTGTTCCAAACGGCCGCAGGTTCTCCCGCGCCAAATATGACCGGGAATTTAGGGTCGATTGGTTACGGCGGGGTTGATCGACAGGCTGAACAGCCCGTTAAGAAATCACGGCTTGAAGAATGCGGGATCGTTCAGCGCCTTGATCAGCGTGTCCACCATGTCGGCGGCGCCGTCGTCCTCGCGCTCTTCCAACAGCTCCCACATCTTGCGCAAATTGGCGCGCATCGGCGCTTTCAGCGACGGATCGCGCTCGATCAGGGTCCGCGCGATGCAGAAGGCGATGGCTTCGGTGCCCATCCGGGTCTGTTCGACGGTGGGTTTGCTCATGGCCAGCTCCTTTGCGACACGTTCGATGCCGCCGCTGTTAGGCCGTCACGGCGCCCGATGTCAATTGCCGGGCGGCAAGCGCCGCCTCGCCCCTACTCCGCCATGTCCATCGCCGGCTTGGTCGGCCCGGCCAGCGGCCGCTCTTCCATAAACGTCACAAACAGCGCCGCGCCCGCCATCAGCACCGCGGCGGCGGCGAACACGTAACGGAAACCTGCCACCATGTCGGCGGCGGCGATCGAATTGACCGGACCGCGGTGTTCGCCGGTCAGCGAAATGTCGGCGCCGAGCGCCATCAGCAGGATGGCGGTAAACGCCGCCACCGTGAATGACGACATCAAAGCGCGAAAGAAGTTCATCGCGCCGGTGGCGGTGCCGATCTGCGAACGCACCACCGCGTTCTGGATCGAGACCACGGTGACCGGAAACACGGTGCCGAGCCCGAGCGCGAATGTCGACAGCAGCACCAGCAGCAGCCACAGCGGCAGCGGCGTGGCGATCATGAGGATGCAGGCCACCAGCGCCGAGCAACTGGTCCCAACGATGGCAACCCACTTGTAGTGCTGGGTGCGCGCCATCGCCTGTCCGGCAATCGCCGCGCCGCCGACCGAGACCGCCGCGAGCGGGATCAGCGCCAGCCCGGAGTCGCTGGCGCCGAGGTGATAGACCACTTCGTAATACAGCGGCATATGCACGGTGAGCCCGAGCATCGCGCCCATGCCGCAGCTGCCGGCCGCAATGGCCCAGGGCACCACCGGACCGCCCATCAACCCCAGCGGCAGGAACGGCTCGGAGGTCCGTCGCACATGCCATACAAAGGTCAACGCCAGCACCACCGCGGCGCCGGTCATCGCGATGATGGTCGGCGACGCCCACAGGAAGCGGTTGCCGCCCCAGGTCAGCACCAGCATGATCACCACCGCCGACGCCATCAGCAGGATGCCACCGAGCCAGTCGACCTTGCGGCGGCGGTGAAACACCGGGATCTTGCCCATCTTCGGCAGCAGCATCGCCAGCGAGCCGAGGCCGAGCGGCACGTTGATCCAGAAAATCATCGACCAGTGCAGATGCTCGGCGAATAGGCCGCCGACCACCGGCCCGGCAATCCCCGCGGCCATCCACACGCTGCTGAAATAGGCCTGGTACTGGCCGCGCTCGCGCGGCGTCACGATGTCGGATATCACCGTCTGCACCACCGGCATGATGCCGCCGCCGCCGAGCCCCTGCAGGCCGCGCGCGAGAATCAGGATCGGCATGTTCGGCGCCAATGCGCACAGGATCGATCCCGCGACGAACAGGCTCAGGGCTGCTACGATCATGGCGCGGCGGCCGTAGATATCGGCCAGCGTGCCGAACACCGGCGCCACCGCAGTCGAGGCCAACAGGTACGCGGTAATCACCCAGGACAGGCTGGAGACGTCCTGGAACTGGCGGCCAATGGTCGGCAGCGCGGTGGCAACGATGGTCTGGTCGAGGGCGGCCAGAAACATCGTCAGCATCAGGCTGACCAGGATGGTGCGGACCTCGTCAGGCGTCAGCGGCGCGCGCGGCGCGATCGGCGGCGCATCGCTGACGGCGATGACCTCGCTCGGAATCTGCGACAGCTGGTCGGCGGTATCGTCCGGCAACGTCTTGGTATCGGCAGGGTCACGGCTCTGCCGTTCGAACTTGTTCATCTCACGCTTAATATTGGCTGCGCGGCGCAACGCCGCGAGGGAATCATTCTATTCTCTGCTATTTAAGAGACAAATCCGTCTCCGGGCAGCCGTTTGTTCGCATGGGAGCATCCCGCGACGGCAGCCTCGCAATCGCCTGATCGGCGACGCCGCAAAAATTCAGGATTTCGGCCGCTTTTTCAGCCGCGCCCGCTTCGGCAGCAGCGCCGGCCATTGCACGATGTGATCCTCGAGATCGGCATCGGCGATCTCGTTTTCGGTGCCCTGCACCCTGCCTCGCACGGAAACGCCGGCTTCATGCACGGTGTTGGCGTCGCCCGAGATCAGCGGATGCCACCAATAGAGATCGCGGCCCTCGGCGACCAGTTTGTAGCCGCAGCTCGGCGGCAGCCAGTTCAGGGTTCGGACGTTGGCTGGCGTTAACCTGACGCAGTCTGGAACCTTGTCGGAGCGGTTCGCATAATCCTTGCAGGCACAGAGCCCGGCATCCAGGAGCTTGCAG
>JAQGJF010000037.1 GCA_028290765.1 Tardiphaga sp. | reverse complement strand
ACGGCAGGCGCCTGGTCCGCGTCGTCGAACATCACGGCGATCGCCTGCAGCGCGCCGTTCCAATCGGCGGGGATGATCTTGTAGCCGTCCTTGCCGAACAGCCGGACCAGCTCCTCCTCGAAAAAGCTGGCGCTCATGCCCATGCCGTACGGGGTCGGCACCGCGACCTTCACCATGCACCTGAACCGGCGCCTGGCGACCTTGATGTAGCTAGGCGAGCGCTGGACCACCGCTTCCTCCGTCGATTCCGAGGGGCGGGAACATAAAGAGAACATCCGCGCCGGAGTCAATGCGATCGGGGCCCGCCAGAGCCGTCAATATCCGTTCCTGGGATATCCGAGCTTGGGATTTATCGCTGGCCGCCGATGCCCGCGGCCCGCTTCACACCAAAGCACGACCTGTTGGCCAACCTTCTGCGCGAAGCTCGCCGCGCAAAGAACCTCACGCAGCAGGATCTCGCCCGTCGTCTCGGCAGATCACAGTCAGTGATCGCGAAAATCGAACGGCAAGAGCGCCGGCTCGACGTCGTCGAGTTCGTCGAGCTGATGGACGCGATCGGCACATCCCCAGAATCCATCATCCGCAAGCTCAGGCTGGAAAAGTAGCGCATTCGGCTGATCGCGTTTTCGCTTCCGCGAAGCGCCGCCCGGCGAACTTTTGCTGCAGCGCGGTGTTGCCAGTGAAGCACCCCCTGCCCACGAGAGCGAAGCCATGAACACGCCGCAGACACCACCGCAGACCTCGAAGACACCACCCACGCGCGATCCGCAGAAGAAGGCCGGCACCAGGCAGGAGCCGCCGCAGGACGCCGCTGAAATCCTCGCCGCCGGCGCCCGCGCCGCGCAGAAATCGACCGAGGCGGCCGCGAGCGGCGCCTCCACGACCGTTTCCGACGTGATCGCCGAAGCCGCCGCCAACACGGTCGACCAGACACTCAACACCGCGCAGCAGCTGGACGAGGCCGCCGCCTCGGGGCGCGACGCCGCGACCGAAGCGACCGGGCGGGCCGCCGTTGCGGCGATCGAGACCGGCGCCGGCATGGCCGAGCGCAACGTCGACACGATGCAGCAGGTGATGAGCAAAACGGCCGAGGCGATGCAGGCGCACGGCGAGCAGGCTGCGCGCCAGACCAGCGCGCTCGGCGCCGAAGCGACCCGCGCCGCGAGCGACCGGGTCGAGGCGTTGCTCGACTCGGTGAGCGCGGTGACGCGCGGCATGGACGAGATGCGGCGCGCCTGGATGGAGCTGGTGCGGCATTCGTTCGACCAGGCGACGCGCGGCCCGCAGGAGCTGATGCGCTGCACCGACCTGCAGCAGGTCGCCCAGGTGAATCGGAACATGATGCGCGACGGATTCGAAACGCTGCTGAACAGCAGCCGCACGATGCTGGACATTTCCACGCGCACGGCGCGGGACACGGCGCGGCCGCTGGCGCAGGCGGTGGCGCCGCCAGCGCGCGGTGGCGGCCGTGAGGGGCAGCGTGAGGGGCAGCGGAATGCGGCGTAGCTGACGGCCAATGCGAGAAGCGCCGGCGCTAAGGATGCGCCGGCACTTTTTGTTGGTCGGGCCGGATTGTTGATCCACGGTCGCCGCCGCTAAAACGGGCGGCATGGCACCCTTGCTTCAGACGATCGCGATCTTCGCGCTTCTTGCGCTTGCCGCGCCTCCCGCCGGCGCGGAGGACTGGGTCGGGACCTACGGCACCAGCGCCGCAATGCCGGGCCCACGCTTTGTTGCGAGCGACTACACGGTTCGGGTGCAAGGAACGCTGCGCTATCGCCTGCAGGTCAGTATCGGCGGGCGCGGTGTGCAGATCCGTCTCAGCAACGAAGAAGGCGCCACGCCGCTGCGCGTTGCCGAGGTCACGGTCGGTCTTGCCGCCGACGGGCTGGCGTTGCGCCCCGGTAGCGTGCGCCAGGTCACGTTCGGCGGCGCGCGCGAGGTCACGATGGCACCGGGCGCGCCGGCGCTGAGCGATCCGGTGGCGCTTACGGTGCCGGATCTCGGCGACGTGATCGTAAGTCTCTATCTGCCCGCCGCCGCGACGGTGGCGCGCAACGCCGTGGCGACGCCCATGGCGATGGTGGCGGCGCGTGACGTCACCGGCGATCTGGATTTTCCCGCGGGCGCGGTCGACCCGCATGCGCGGCCGATCGTGTCGGCCATCGCGGTGCGCGGCACGGCAGGTTCCATCGTGACGCTGGGCGACTCGATCACCGACGGGGCCCGCGCGAAATTGCCGGGCACGCGCGGCTGGCCGGCGCTGCTGGCGCAGCGCCTTGCTGCACGCGGCACGAAGATGGGGGTGGTCAATGCCGGCATTGCCGCCAACCGTCTGTTGCGTGACGATTTCGGCACGTCGGGGCTGGCGCGGCTCGACCGGGACGTATTCGCGACCCCGGGCCTGTCGCACCTGATCGTGCTGGAGGGCATCAACGACCTCCAGGTCAGCGGCCTGGAGCAAGGCGGCGTCGCCCATCCGCCGGTGACCGCCGCCGATCTGATCGCAGGCTATCAGGAGATCATCCGGCGCGCGCACCAGCGCAATGTGCGCGTGATCGGCGGGACGATCACGCCCTTCCAGGGCTCGCGCAATTTCAGCGACGCGCGCGAGCAGACGCGCCTGATCGTCAACGACTGGATCCGCACCGGCGGCGCGTTCGACGGCGTGATCGATTTCGAACGTGCGGTGCGCGATCCGGCCCGTCCGCAGCAGATCCGCGCCGAGTTCGACAGCGACGACCATCTGCATCCGAACGACGCCGGCTATGAAGCGATGGCGGCGGTGATCGATCTGCGCCTGTTCGATGCGGTGCGGGCGAAGCGCAGCGGCGCTGCGGTGAAATAGAGCACCGGCGCCTTTCGCTTACGGGCGCGGCCCCGCGGCTGCCATTTCGCCGACGCAGCCGGCTGCAGGGTCGCTCGTTTGAACAAGGCCCGACGACGTCGCCGCGAACCTTTGCAGCGATGCGGTGTTGGCAGCAGACATGTACGCGCGCGCGAGCGCGTGCAGCACTCGTATCTAGCACTCGCATCTGGAGCATCGTTCATGGCTAAGAAGACGGCTAAGAAGACACAAATCCGCAGAGGCGCCTCGCCAAATAAAAGGCGTGCGGTCGCGCATGGCGCTGCCAAGCGCAGCGGCACGCGCAAGCGCGCGAACCAGGCTTCCCGCGCTTTCGATACGCTTGCCGAAGACGCAGCTGCGACCGGCGAGCGCGCCATGCGGCGGGCCAATCGCGCGACGCGTGAGGCCGACGAGCAGACCACGAACTTTACAGAGGTCGCCGCGGAAACGGCGAAGCGCGGCGCCGAGCAGGCGGCGTACGTGACGCGTGACGTCGCTGACGCCAGTGCCGAAGCGATGCGGAACGTCACTGCCGCGTTCCAGCCGGTGCAGACCTTCGCGACCCGCATGGTCGAGGCCGCAACCGGCCAGGGGGCCGACGGC
>JAQGJF010000008.1 GCA_028290765.1 Tardiphaga sp. | reverse complement strand
CTGACGATCCGCAGGATTTCAGTTCTGGTGTCGATCCGGCTAAACTCGTCGGCCATCAGCGATGCGCGCGAGCGGTAATTGGGTTTGTCGAGCACGGCCCGAACGGCGTCGCGCAACGCCTGCGGCGTCGGATTGTTGGTCGCCAGGTTGATGCCGACGCCGGACCACGCGACCCGCGCGTTGACGTCGGCCTTGTCTTCGGTCATTCCCGCGGTGACCAGCGGAATGCCGGAGCTCATGGCCTGGTTGACGCTGCCATAGCCGCCATTGGTAACGAACACGTCGGCCTTGGGCAGGATCCATTCGAACGGCAGATAGCTGGCGAGGCGCGCATTGCCTGGAATGGGGCCTGGGATGGCGTCGATGGGACGACCACCCGCAGTGGCGACCACCAGCAGGTCGGGTTCGTTGGCGAGCGCCTCCAGCGTGGGGCCGACCAGAAGGCCGAAGTCGTGATTGGCCACCGTTCCCTGCGTGACTAAAACAACTTTGCGCGAACCGTCGAGGTCGTTGGCCCAGGGCGGCAGCGGGACCTGGTTTGGAATGATCGGGGGCGTGCCGACGAAATTTACCGAGCGCGGAATGTCGCGCGGAAACTCGAAACTCGGAACCGTCAACTGCATATAGGCGTCGGCGAGATCGACGACGGAATCGAAAAGCGTCAGCGACAATGGGCCGGCGCCCAATGCCTTCAGAATCCGATTGAGCCGAAGGGCCGAAGGTTGATCGATGATCCGGTCATGCTCGGCGGCGAAAACCGCGTACTCGTCGCGTTGAGCTTGCGTGGTTGCCGGCGGCAGGCCGGCAAAATGCGGCGCTCCGTCGTCACGACGCCAGTGCAGAAACGACGTGCCGCAAAGAACCACCGGCGGCCGGTTGGGCAACGCTCCGAGCAGCATCGGCGTCACGCCGAAAAACATATCGTCGGCGACGATCACGTCGACCGGCACGTCGACCGGCAGATTCTGCAGCAGGCCCTCATGCTGCGGTCGCACGGTGTCGACGAAAAAGCGCTCCAGCGCCACGTGCAGCCATTCCGGCCCCGGAGGGATGTCCTTCAGTTCAGGGAAGACCGCGAGAATATCCCGCAAATCCAGGTCTGCGCCGGGAGGAAGCGGGCGGAATTTGGCGCCGCTGTCTTCGATGCGGTCGCGCAACCAGGTGCCCGACAGGACGCTCACTTCGTGGCCGTCTGCCATCAGGATTCGCGCGACCGCCAGCAGTGGATTGATATGGCCGGTGGCGGGCGTGCAAGCGATGAGAATCTTCATGCGATCATGTCCTCTGGTGTTGGGCCATCTCGTCCGGAGCGTTGTCCGGCTAACTGGCTGATCGAGGAGCAGGCTCGGGCATCGCCGTTGCGCGTGGGTTTCAGATCGGGGTGAAATCGTTACCGCTGTAATGCAGCATGTCTTTGCCGGAACGCATTCGCACCCGCGCGTGTCAACCATTTGTTGGAAGTTGCCTGTCTATCCTGCCGCGGATTTTGCAGTGGAGATTTCCTTGAACGAGACCCTTGTTGCGACCTGTCAGATGTTCCTGGTGCCTGCGACGATCCTGTTCGCCGCCGTCGGCGTGGCGAATACGCGCTTTATCAAGCTTCTGGTCTGTCTGCTGGGCGTGGCGGTCGCCGCGCTGTGGATCTACCGCATCTGGCTGTGGACCGGGCTTTCGCCGATCGACCGCCGGACCGGTCTCGGCATCGCCGGATTGTTCGGAATCTGCTGGGTGCTGACGCTCCTGCATCAGGTCAAAAGTATGTTCACCGGCGGTTATGACCGGCGATAGTGCAACCGCATGACCTTGGGGCTTGACGTCGAGGTCCACCTTCGGCTCTAGGAAGGCATGAAAAAGACCTGTCGATAGCGGCGGCGAGGGGAATGAGATGAAGACGACGATGGTGCTGGTGGTGGTCTTGTTTTCGGCGACGGCGTTTGCGCAGGACAAGCCGCCGATGGTCGGCGACAAGCCCCTGGTGCAGGTGAAGCCGCGGGCGGAGCCCGCGAAACAGCCGGGAAAACCGCCGGGAAAACCGCAATCGATCGCGGCACGGTTGCAGGCCTGTCTCGATATCGAGGACGGCTCGAAGGGCCGGCTGGATTGTTACGATGCGGTGTTTCCTCCCAAGACGCGGAATTCAAAGCTGGCCAAGCTGCCCGCCGGGAAAGCCGTCGCCGATTGCCGGTTTACGGCGGAGCAGGACGAGCGGCTGACGTGCTACAACGGTTTTGCCGAAAGTATCCCGAAGCTTCCCAAGTGAAGCTTCCCAAGTGATGAGCGAAGTGCCCGTGGGCCAAGGGGCGCTCACACCACCGGCGAGCGGCCGCCATCGACATTGATCGCGGTGCCGGTGATGTAGGACCCGAGATCCGAGGCCAGGAAGCACGCCAGATGGGCGAACTCTTGCGCCGTGCCCATGCGGCCGAGCGGAATGCCCTTGGCCATATTGGCGGTGAAGTCATCGAAGCTTTCGCCATTATCCGTCGAAGCGTGCTTTCTCACCCATTGATCGCTGACGATCAGGCCGACCAGCAGCGCATTGACGAGGATGTTGTACTCGCCGCCCTCGCTGGCCATGGCCTTGGTCAGCGCCATGCCGGCGGCGCGCGACACCGATGTCGGCGTCGAGCGGGCCGGGGGCGCCTTGGCCCCGGTGTTGAGCACGTTGATGATGCGGCCGAAGCGCCGCGCTTTCATGCCGGGCCAGACCAGCCGGCTCATCCGGATCGCCGCGAACAGTTTTAGGTCGAGATCTTCCTGCCAGATCTCGTCGGTGACGGTTTCGAATGCCATCGCGCGCGACGTGCCGGCGTTGTTGACCAGCACATCCACCGATCCGAAGTCGGAGGCGATCCGCTGGTAGGTGTTGCCGATGTCGTCCGCCTTCGACACGTCGCAGACATAGTCGCGGACCGCAAAACCTTCTTGGCCCAGCGACACCCGGGCAGCTTCAAGGGCTTCGGCGCCCCGCGCCACGATGGCAACGCGCGCGCCGGCGCTCGCGAAGGCCCGCGCCACGGCAAGACCGATGCCCTTGCTGCCGCCGGTGAC
>JAQGJF010001071.1 GCA_028290765.1 Tardiphaga sp. | reverse complement strand
TCATGTCGGAGCGCTTTTCAAGGCGCGAGACGTAGACCTGCTTGCCCCCGACGCGCTTTGCGACTTCTTCCTGCGTGACGTTCTTGGATTGCCGCAGTTCCTGCAGGCCAAGTTCTTCCGCGATCAGGACAGCGGCGCGGTCCTTGATCTTGGCGCGCCGCGCCGGTGTGAATTTGCCGAACACGTCCGATGCCGGCACTGCGCGATATTGCTTTGTCATTTCTTCCTCCGCGTCTTATTCAGCTCGGCCAGATGCTGCGAAAAGCGCTCATCCGCCCGCTGAATAAGACCTTTGTAAAATCGCTTCTCCGAACCACCCGACTTGTCGCCCGCGACGAGCAGGATAGCCTTCCGTTCGGGATCAAACGCATAGGCGACGCGCCAGACACCGTTATCGGCATCAAAGCGCAATTCCTTCATGTTGGCGTGTTTCGAGGCGTTCAGCGTATCCGATCGCGGGCGCTTCAACTGAGGCCCTATCAGTTGAAGCAGTTCCACCATTGCCGCGAGTTCGTCCTGGACAGCGTCCGCGAGATCTTCAAATTCTTCCCGAAACACCGGATGGAATTCAACAAGCCAGTCCATGGCCTTGTTATACCTCTAAAGGTATATCTATTGCAAGGTATAACGAGAGGGCAGCCCGATCCCTGCCTTGTCCCGTCCGCCGGCGCGGCGCCGCAGGGAAAACCTGTTCATCGGCCTCGGCGCGCGGCACCCGGACCGCGTCGAGATCGAGGTGCATCAGGTGTTGTGAGATTCGGCCGCTTCCGGTTCGCCGCTGCGGTGAAGAATGTGAACCAATCCGACGATCGCCGCGGCGAGGCCGGCGGCTGCGCCGACGCGCAGCGACCAGCGCGGGCCGAAATGGTCCGCCACCCAGCCGACGATCGGCGCCCCGATCGGCGTACCGCCGAGCGCGATCGCCAGCCGTATCGCCAGCACCCGGCCGCGCATCGCGGGCTCCGTGGCCAGCTGCATCAGGCTGTTGGTGGAATTGCTGAAGGTCAGCGCCGACACGCCGATGAGCACGAGCGTGAGGCCGAACAGCCGGTAGTCCGGCATCACCGACGCCAGCGCGCAGCCGAGCCCGAAAAACGCCGCACCGGCGATCAGTCGCCCAAAGCGCGGCCTTTCCTGGCCCGCGGCGAGCAGCGCGCCGGTGATCGAGCCGATCGCCATGACCGACATCAGCAATCCATACTCGCCGGCGCCGGCATGAAACACCGTGACTGCCATGGTGGAGATGAAGATCGGAAAATTCAGGCCGAAAGTGCCGACCAGGAAAAGCATGACCAGGATGGTCTTGAGATCGTCCCGCCGCCACACATAGCGAAAGCCGTCGATGAGGCCGCCGCGGGTGAGCGTCGCCCTGGCGCTGCGGTGGAGATCGTCGACGCGAAGCAGGGTCAGCGAGGCGAGCACTGCGACGAAGGAGGCGGCGTTGATCAGGAACGCGAAGCCGCTGCCCACGGCGGCAATCGTCAGTCCGGCCGCCGCCGGACCGATCATCCGCGCGGCGTTGAACGAGGTGGAATTCAGCGCCACCGCGTTCGACAGGTCGGTCTCGCCGACCAGTTCCGAGACGAAGCTGTGGCGCGCGGGAGCGTCGAACGCCGTGACGCAGCCCTGCAGCAGTGCGATTCCATAGACTTCCCATAGTTGGATCGCGCCGGTGACGGTGAGAAGCCCCAGGCCGGCGGCGAGCACGGCCATGCCGAACTGGGTCGCCAGCAGCAGTTTGCGCCGGTCGAGAAGGTCGGCCGCGTAACCCGTGAAGGGCAGCAGCACCAGATGCGGCCCATATTGCAGCGCCATGACCACGCCGACCGCCGTCGCATTGCGGTCGGTGAGTTGCGTCAGCACCAGCCAGTGCTGGGCGATGCGCTGCATCCATGTCCCGATGTTGGACACCAGCGCACCGGCGGCCCAGATCCGGTAATTCGGATTGCGGAGCGATCTGAAGGCGCCCCGCGACGGCGCCGTCATGCGCCGGTCGGCGCGTTGCCGCCGTTGAAGCGCCCGAAGTGCCACGCCAGTGGCAGGGCCAGCAGCAGCGCGCCCAGGCAAAGCACCGCTGCATCGGCGGTGGATCGGAGATCGAAGTCACCGACGCGGCAGACCAGGACATAGCCGACGACGAGATTCAGGAACCCCCACAGCACGTTGACCGACGACGACGACAACCCTTCGCCACGCGGTCTGGCGAACGGCGTTTGAAACGCGCGTCCCATCATGCCGCTGACCAGATGCGGAATCGCGTTGGCCAGAAACGCGCCGCCGAAGAACCATGAAAGATAATGTGTCCAGGGCATGTCAGGCACTCCGCTTATCGAGGAGGTCGATGATTTCCTGCGTGGTGCCGGTCTCGCCGAGCCGCGGGAAAATTTTTGCGATGCTGTAGTCATGGGCCTCGGCGCGGGTGTCGGTCATGGCGTCGATGGCGAGCGTGACGTTGAAGCCGGCCTCATAGGCCTGCCGCGCCGTGGCTTCGACACCGGTGCCGGTGGCAACGCCGGCGATCACCACCTGCGTCACCTCGCGCGCCTTCAACTGGTGTTCGAGATCGGTGCTCGGAAACGCGCCCCAGGTCCGCTTGGTCACCACGATATCGCCGGGCTGCCGGTCGAGTTCGGGAACGAGCTCGGTCCATCCATCGGGGAATGGTCCGATACGCCGCTTCTGTTCGGTCCGGCCGGGCGCGCCGCCGGCGACATTGACCAGCACGACCGGCAGGCCGCGCATACGGAACGCATCGGCCAGGGCGCGCGACCGGGAAATGACATCAGCGACAGGATGCATGGTCGGCAGCCCGACCAGGCCTTTCTGCAGGTCGATGACGACGATGGCGGTGTTGGGATCGAGGGTGGTCAGCATGCTGGTTTCTCTTCAGGACTCGGTCAGGCGCTTGAGCAGTGCGAGGCCGCTCGCGAGCTGCTCCTGCTCGGCGGGCGAAAGCTTTTTCTGGATCGCGTGAAACAGCCAGTCCTCGCGGGCGGCGCGGCCGAGCCGGATCCATTCGCGGCAGGCCGGCGTCAGCGACCAGATGGTCTGGCGGCCGTCGTTCGGATCCGGCGCGCCGCTGACCAGTCCCGACGTTTCCAGCGCCGACACCGTCGCGCCCATCGATTGCGGCCGGACGCCTGCAGCGCGGGCGAGGTGGGTCACCGTCGCGGGGCCGTCGCGATCCAGCCGGCTGAGCACCGACACCTGGGACAGCGTCATGTCTCCCCACGACGACTGCTCGCGGAACATCCGCTTGAATTGGCCGATCACGGCGCGCAGATCGCCGGCCAGAGCCAGTGCCGTGGCATCGTCGGGATCGGGTTTATGGTCGATCATGTCAGGACGTTAGTTGATACGAAGGCAAACTACAAAGGTAGCCTTTGCATATTTTCGTGATCAAACCCATCCACGAGTCGTCCCGGCCTCCGAGCCGGGACCCAGACGCCGGGTCGTCGCTTTTGGGCAATGTGGCGGATGCCTTCTGCAATAAGGAGTGCCAGGGGTTCTGGGTCCCGGCTCAAGGCCGGGACGACGCCGAGCCTTGACTCGCGACCAATTCGTTATAAAACATAATTATTCTGCACAGGACGTAATAAGCACCATGGGAAACGCCGCCGCGAATGCCGAGCAGTCCGCGCTGCTCAAGATCGAGCAGGTCGGCAGTGTTCTGACCGTGGGGCTCAACCGCCCGGCCAAGCGCAATGCGCTCAATGACGGCATCATCCTGGCGATCGAGGCCTGCTTCTCCAATCTTGCGGACGATGTCCGCGCCGTCGTGGTGCACGGCATCGGCGACCATTTTTCCGCCGGCCTCGATCTGTCCGAACTGACCGAGCGCGACGCCACCGCGGGGCTGCTGCACTCCCGGATGTGGCATCAGGTGTTCGATCGTATTCAATTCAGCCGCGTGCCGGTGATCGCGGCGCTACGCGGGGCGGTGATCGGGGGCGGCCTGGAACTGGCGTGCGCGGCGCATATTCGCGTCGCCGAACCGTCGGCCTATTATGCGCTGCCGGAAGGCCAGCGTGGTATCTTCGTCGGCGGCGGCGGCTCGGTGCGGCTGCCGCGCCTGGTCGGCGTCGCCCGGATGGCCGACATGATGCTGACCGGCCGGGTCTATTCCGCGGTGGAAGGCGTGCCGCTCGGCTTCTCGCAATATCTCACCGCCGAGGGCGGCGCCTTCGACAAGGCGATGGAATTGGCCGCGAAAGTCGCTGACAACGCGCCGCTGACCAATTTCGCGGTGCTGCAGGCGTTGCCGATGATCGCCGAGGCCAATCCGCAAACCGGCCTGTTGCTGGAATCGCTGATGGCCACGGTGGCGCAGAGCGACCAGGAAGCCAAGAATCGTATTCGCGCCTTTCTCGATCGCAAGACCGCGAAGGTGCGTCCGACCTGACATGAGCATGAAGCGAGAGGCGATGTCGGCGACTGCGGAAAAAGACGATGCGTCGGGCCGTGCGGGCAAGGTCTTTCCGCTGCGGCCGATCTCGTTCGGCCAGACCTCGGTCTCGATCGATCGCCGCGACGACGGCACCATCTATCTGCGGCCGAAGATCGCGCTCGGCGATTACCCGCTGCGCATCACCGATCGCCTGCATCACTGGGCGAACGAGACGCCCGATCGCATCTTCATGGCCGAGCGCGATACCAGAGCGTTTTCGAGCGAAGTGGACGCCGGTTCGCATAGCAATCAAGTTTACGCAGATTGCGAAGACTTATCTGCGGTAGAAAACGCGTCAAAACAAGAATCCGGCTGGCGCGAGCTCAGCTACGCGCAATTGCTGGCATCGAGCCGGCGCATCGCCTCGGCGCTGCTGGCGCGCGGGCTCTCGGCCGAGAAACCCGTCGTCATCCTGTCCGGCAATTCGATCGATCATGTCCTGATCGCGTTCGGCGCGCTCTATGCCGGCGTGCCGTTCTGTCCGGTGTCGCCGGCCTATTCGCTGGTCTCGAAGGATTACGGCAAGCTCGGCTACCTGATCCGGCTGCTGACGCCGGGCCTGGTCTTCGCCGAGGATGCCACGGTGTTCACCGACGCGATCCGGGCCAACGTTCCGCTGATCACCGAAGTCGTGGCCACGCGCGGCGAGGTGCCTGGCCATCGCGTGACCATGCTCGAAGAACTGCTGGCCACGCCGGAGCATCCCGGCCTCGACGCCGCGCACGACGCCATCGGTCCCGACACGATCGCAAAGTTCCTGCTGACTTCCGGCTCGACCGGCAATCCGAAGGCGGTCATCAATACCCAGCGCATGCTGTGCGCCAATCAGGTGATGCTGCGCGAGACGCTGGCGTTCCTGAAGGACGAGCCGCCGGTGATCGTCGACTGGCTGCCGTGGAACCACACCTTCGGCGGCAATCACAATATCGGGCTGACGCTGTTCAACGGCGGCTCGATGTATCTCGACGAGGGCAAGCCGACGCCGGGCGGGATCGAGCAGACCATCCGCAACCTTC
>JAQGJF010001068.1 GCA_028290765.1 Tardiphaga sp. | reverse complement strand
GGCTTGCGCGAGCGATCGGTCATGCGAGGCGGTCCCCGAGCAGGAATTGCAGCGCGCGGTCGAGGCGGATGTGAGGCAGCGCGGGCTCCTCGGTAGTGCCGCGTTCGAGCTGCGGCGGCCGGAACCGCAGAAAGCGGAAATCGGCCTTGTCGGCGGTCGCCGTGGTCAGCCCGCGAAAGGCGCCGTCGCCCTTGAATAGCGCGTCGAGGTCCGCCGGCAGGTCGCCGGGAAAGGTTGCCACTTCGGTCTCGCCGTCAAAACTTTCGCCATCGGCGATTTCGCCAGCAGCAGGGGTGCCGAGGATCGATGGCAATTTGTCGCGGCCCCGCTGTACATCGGCCTCCCTTGTGGCGCGCACCGCAGCCAGCGCCACCACGTCAACGGCGGCGCCTGCGATCTCGGACCTGGCCAGCGCCTTGTCCACGGTTCGCCGCAGCACCGCCTCGAGCCGGTCATGGCTCTGATGATGCAAATGGTCGGCCTTGGTGGCGGCGAACAGAATGCGATCGATCCGCGGGCGGAATAGCGCGCTTAGCAGCGTCGAGCGGCCGATCCGGAAGCAATCCAGAATTCCGGCCAGCGCCGCCTCGAGATCATGCAACGCTTCCGGTCCGGCATTGAAGGCGGCCAGCGCATCGACCAGAACGATCTGGCGATCGAGCCGCGAGAAATGGTCACGGAAGAACGGACGAACCACCACATCCTTGTAGGCTTCGTAACGCCGGCGCATCATCGCCCATAGCGAACCGTCGGGCGCGCTTCCATCGAGGGGCACGTCGAGCGGCGCGAAGGTCAGCGCCGGCGATCCCGCCAGATTGCCCGGCATCAAGAACCGGCCCGGCGGCAACAGGCTCATGGCAAAACGTTCGTCGCGGCAGGCGCGCAGATAATCCGTAAAGAGTTTCGCGGCCGTCAGCGTCGCCTGTTCATTTTCGCGCGTGGCAGGATCGAGGGTGGCGAGATGGGCATGAAACGCCCCCGCAAGCCGGTCCCGCGGCTGCTGTCGCGACAGCGCCAGGCTGTCGGCCGACCATTGTTCGTAACTTTTGCCGAGCAGCGGCAGGTCGAGCAGCCATTCGCCGGGGTAATCGACGATGTCGAGGGTGAGGGTGCGATCCGCGCCATTGTGTCGCTGGTAGTCGATCACCAGGCGCAATTCGGAAATATCCGCGGTCGAGTTCGGCCAACGCCGCTCGTCGATCAGATTGCGCAGATGGTTTTCGTAATCGAAGCGCGGCACCGCGTCGTCGGGTTGCGGCTCGAGCCGCGCCCGCGCGATCCGCCCGGTGGCCAGCGATTCGAATACCGGAAAGCGGCCGCCGCGCACGAGGCCATGAACGAGGGCCGTAATGAAGACGGTCTTGCCGGCGCGTGACAGCCCGGTGACGCCGAGCCGGACGGTGGGATGGAAAAGATTGTCGCTGAAATCGAGCAGGGCCCGGGCAGACAGCCGCGCTTCCTCGACGATGTCGGTGAACCTCAGAGCCATGTTCGGGGACAGAACCTTCAAGGGAATGACGCGTTGAACGAGAAGTGATGCAAGGCGGGCAGGGCGGGGCGCACCCCTGAAAAATGGCGATTGTCTGGCGTAAATCAAGCTTCGCCCGCAACCTTCGCTCGTAAGTCTACGAGATGCGACGTTTGCGTTTCGTTGACCTGTGGCGGTCTATGATTTACCGCTTTGTAGCGGAAGGCCACATTGAATCTGACTGTTCAATTGTGAACAGCAGAATGCTCTTCGGATCTTGTGATGACGACCTTCAGACTGAAGCAACTGGCCTCGCATTCCGTCCACACCGTGGCCGGCTCGGTGCGCTGGAATTACGACCGCGCCGAGCTGATCGCCGACGGCGTCGTGCATGTCCTGGGCGTCGGCTTCGGTCTGATCGCCACCACCGCCTTGATCGTGCTGGCCGGCGTGTTTGCGTCGGCCTTCGAAATCGTCTCGGTGTCGGTCTATGGCGCAGGTCTGCTGGCCATGCTCGGCTTTTCCGCCGCCTACAATCTGTGGCCGGTCAGCCCGCGCAAATGGTTGCTGCGCCGCTTCGACCATTCGGCGATCTACGTCCTGATTGCCGCAACCTACACGCCGTTTTTCGTGCAGTTGGGCGACCGCCTGTTCGCGATGTCGCTGCTGGCCGGCGTCTGGTGCGTGGCGATCGTCGGCATCGTGCTGAAACTGTTCCGGCCGGGACGTTTCGACCGGGTTTCGGTCGGGCTGTATCTCGCGATGGGCTGGAGCGGCTTGATCGCCTACGACGCCGGCGTCGCCGCGCTGCCGCAACTGGCGCTGTGGTTCATTGTCGCCGGTGGCGCGCTCTATACCACCGGCGTGATCTTTCACGCCTGGCAGCGGCTCCGTTTCCAGAACGCGATCTGGCATTCCTTCGTGCTGCTCGGCGCCGCGTGCCATTACACCGCGGTGCTGGATGTGGTGCTGACCTGAGGCGATAACCTCTCCACGTCATTGCGAGCGAAGCGAAGCAATCCAGGGGCCACAAGCAAAGACTGGATTGCTTCGTCGCAAGAGCTCCTCGCAATGACGGCGAGAGGCTTCGTTCCTCATTTGCAATTCCCGCCCCGCTCTGAAAACATCCCACCCGGAATAATTCAAACGGGGGAGGAATCCATGCAACTCACCGGCAAGGTCGTTGTCGTGACCGGCGGCGCCAATGGCATCGGCGAGGCGCTCTGCAACGTCTTCCATCGCGCCGGCGCCGCCAAGATCGTCGTCGCCGATCTCGACCTCGTCCGCGCCGAACAGGTCGCGGCCCCGATCGGCGGTGCGGCGTTTAAGACCGACGTCGGCCAGGAAAAAGACATCCTGGGTCTGATCGACGAAACCGAGCGGCGATTTGGTCCGATTAATCTGTTCTGTTCCAATGCCGGCATTGGCGGTGGTTTCGATCCGCTCTCGGAAAACGCCGGCGGCCATTCGGACGAGCCCTGGGCGAAGAGCTGGGCGATCCATGTCATGGCGCATGTCTACGCCGCGCGTCATCTGGTGCCGCGGATGAAGGCGCGCGGCGGCGGCTATTTTCTCAACACCATTTCCGCCGCGGGACTTCTCTCTCAGGTCGGGAGCCCGGCCTATTCGACCACCAAGCACGCCGCGGTCGGCTTCGCCGAAAATCTGGCGATCTCGCACCGCGCCCACGGCATCAAGGTCTCGATCCTGTGCCCGCAGGGTGTCGACACCAACATGCTGCGCTCGATCCCGAAAGGCCCGCAGTCGGGCGACGGCGACCTGAGCCCGCTTGAGGTTGCCGAAGATGCGCTCAAGGGCATCGAGCAGGAAACGTTTTTGATCCTGCCGCATCCGCAGGTAATCGACTACATGCGCAAGAAGACCGAGAATTACGATCGCTGGATCGGCGGCATGGCGAAGATCCAGGCGAAGATGCGGGAAGCGCATGGCAAGGGGTGAGGGAGCTACGCTCCGCGAGAAAAACCTATCGCTCGGTGTGCCAACTCTCCACGTCATGGCCGGGCTTGTCCCGGCCATCCACGTCTTTCTTGCTGCGCCGCTGTAAGGCATGGATGCCCGGGACAAGCCCGGGCATGACGAACGTTAGGCATTGTGTGACGGCCCGAGCCTACTCCGCCGCCTCGAATGTCGGCGCGCGGGGCTCGACCGGCAAAGGCGGATCGTAGGCCTGGATCGGCGGCAGATTGCCGGTGAAGCGTTCGACCTCGACCGTGGTGAGCTGGCCGCAGCAGCCCTGCGCCAGCGACGAGGTGCCGATGTCGCGGGTCAGCACGTTGGGGTTGCCGTGCACGCACAGCGACATGTCGTCTTCGGGATCGACCGGATCGTACCAGGCGCCGGTCGGCAATTGCACCACGCCGGCGCAGACGTCTTCGGTGACATGGGCGGCGGCAAGGCAGGCGCCGCGTTCGTTGAACAATTTGATGATGTCGCCCTCGGCAATGCCGCGCGCCGTGGCGTCGGTCGGGTGCAGCCGCGCGACCTCGCGACCGCGATGTTTCAGGGCGGCGCTGTGGCCGCCGAAATCGAACTGGCTGTGCAGCCGTGTCGCCGGCTGATTGGCGACGAGCTGCAAGGGATGCTGCGCGCTGACGACATCGACCGGCGGCAGCCAGGCCGGGTGGCCCGGACAATCCGCATAGCCGAAATCGGCGATGGTCTTTGAAAAGATCTCGATCTTGCCGCTCGGCGTCGGCAGCGGTTTTGTGTCGGGATGATCACGGAATGCCCGGATGATGCCGCCATCGTGCGGCTGCTGCGGCAGCCGCAATTCGCCGCGCTGCCAGAAGGTGTCGAAGTCCGGCGCGTCGAGACCGCGCGCCTTCAATCCATCCTGGGTGATGCTGTAGAGATGACGCAGCCACTGTTCGGCGCTGCGGCCCTCGGTGAAGGCTTCGGTGCAGCCGAGACGCTCCGCGAGCGCCGTGAAGATCGCATAGTCGTCACGCGCCTGGCCAAACGGCTCGGCCAGCCGGTGCATGGCGATCATCAACGGATCGGTCGGCGCGCCGCCGATGTCCTCGCGCTCCAGCGTCATCGTGCAGGGCAGCACGATATCGGCGTGCCGCGCCGTCGCGGTCCAGCCGATCTCATGCACCACCAGGGTATCGACCTCGGCAAAGGCCCGGCGCAGGCGGTTGAGGTCCTGGTGGTGGTGAAACGGATTGCCGCCGGCCCAGTAGACCAGCCGGACGTCCGGATAGGTCAGCCGCTGTCCATTGTAGTCGAACGGCGTGCCGGGATGGAGCAGCATGTCGGTGATGCGCGCCACCGGAATGAAGTCGGGCACATTGTTTTTGCCCTGCGGCAGTGCGGCGATCGGCACCGCATTCATGTGCCGGCCGTAATTGGCGATCGCACCGAGCGCGTAATTGTAGCCGCCGCCCGGCAGGCCATGCTGGCCGAGTATCGCCGCCAGCACCGATCCCATCCACACCGGCTGCTCGCCATGTTCGGCGCGCTGCAGCGAATGCGAGACCACGACCAGCACGCGCTTGCCCGGCAGCCGGCGCGCCAATGCTGTGATCTCGTCTGCGGCGATGCCGGTGATCGCGCCGGCCCAGCCTGCGTCTTTCGGCTGGCCGTCGCTGCGGCCCATCAGGTAATCCTCGAATACCGGCCAGCCGCTGCAGTGGCTGTCGAGGAAGCCGCGGTCGTGCGATCCGTCGGCCACCAGCGTGTGCGCGAGCCCCAGCATCAGCGCGGTGTCGGTGCCCGGCCGGACCGGCAACCATTCATTGTTGACCTCGTCGGGCAGATCGCTTTTGAGCGGACCGATCAGCACGAATTGGGCGCCTCGCGCCGAGGCCGCAATCATGTCCTGATGCTCGGTGTGGCGGCTGATGCCGCCGGCGGCGACGCGGGAGTTCTTGGTCGCCATGCCGCCGAACGCCAGCACGATGTCGGTATGCGCCACGATCTCGTCCCAGCTGACATTGCGCCGCGAGACGTCGTCATAGCCGCCCAGCACGCGCGGCAGGATCACCATCGACGCGCCGGCGCTGTAGCTGTTGACCGAGCGGACATAACCGCCGAGCGCGACATTAAGAAAGCGATGCAATTGACTCTGGGCGTGATGGAACCGTCCGGCACTAGCCCAGCCATAGGAGCCGCCAAACACGCCGCCGGGGCCGTGGGTATCGTGCACCCGCTTCAGCTCGCCGGCCAGGAGATCGAGCACCGCGTCCCATTCCATTTCCACGAAGGCGTCGCGTCCGCGCCGTGAATCCTTGCCCGGTCCGCGCTCGAGCCAGCCGCGCCGCACCATCGGTTTGGCAATGCGCGCCTTGTGGCGCAGCGCGTCGGGAAAATTCTGGATCAGCGGATTGGGGTCGGGATCGCCGGGGTGAGGGGTGATGACCAGCCTGTCCTTGACCCATTGTCCGGAGAACGCGCCCCAGTGCGAAGAGTGCGGTCGGATCGGGGAGTTCGGTTCCGTCATCTACATATCCTGGTGCGGTGGCTCGGAGATTCCAACCGCTGCGAGTCAAACGAGAGAGCTTTCAGACCGCATTATATGGCTTTTGGGGGCCTTTTGAATCCGAAGTTTGCGCGATAGCACGGCAAATCGACATCGATGCCATGAATCGGACCGCCGTTTGACCGATCGGGCCTCCAAAACCCCCTAAATATCCCGATCCTTGATCCCGGCCTTCGCATAGAGCTCGTTGACGTGTTTCTTGACCTCGGGATTGGTCAGATCGTCGGCCGGTTGATGCGCCCATCCGGCTTGTTGCCGGGCGTACTGGCCGATCACCTCGTCCTGGTCCGAAGTGGCGCCGCTGATGCCGTAGCAGCCGACCATCTCGTTGCCCTTGAACACCGGCGCGGCGCCACCCGATGCCGCGACACGGCCATTGGTCATGGCCGCCATCGCGATCATCAGCTGCGGATTGCGTTCCTTGAACCATTGCTGAATGATCAGGCCGTCCTGAAAGCGCGGCGACATCGAGCGGAACGCGGCCACGGTATAGGCCTTGGCCCAGGCCGTTTCCGGCGTGACGAAACCGGCGTCGTCCATGCGCTCCAGCGCGATCAGGTTGCCTTCCGGGCCGACCACCGCGATCGAAACCGGCGCGCCCATCTCGTCGGCCTTCTCGATCGCCGCCTTGATGAATTCGCGGCACTCGACCGCGCGCAACTTTGCCATGTGCTTCCCCGATGTGTGTGAGTTATTTGCGAAGGCCGGCCGCGTTGGCGACGTCGCCGTATTTTTTCGTCTCGCTGGCGATATAGGCGCCGAATTCTTCCGGCGTACCGCCTTTGACGTCCAACCCCCCGGCGGACAACAGCTTCGCGGCGGCGGGGTCCTTCAGCGCCTCGTTCAGGGCGCGCGACAGTTTATCGATGATGTCCTGCGGAACGCCCACGGGCGCCACCACACCGAACCAGACGCTGGTGTCGAATCCGGGCAAGGCGGATTCCCAGATGGTCGGCAGTTCCGGCGCGGAGGCGGCGCGGGCTTTTTCCGAGGTCGCCAGCGCGGTGAGCTTGCCGGCCTCGACATGCGGCAGCACGGTCGACGCCGGCGAGAACATTACCTGGATGCGGTCGGCCAGCAGATCGGTGACGGCCTGCGCGCTGCCGGAATACGGCACGTGGGTCATGCTGATGCCGGCCATCATGTTGAACAACTCGCCGGTCAGATGCGGCGAGGTGCCGACGCCGGAAGAGCCGTAGAAGATCTGTCCCGGCTTGGCCTTCGACAGGGCGATCAGGCCCTTGGTGTCGGTGACGCCGGTCGAGGGATTCACCACCAGGAAATTCGGCGACGCGGTGGTGAGGACGATGGGGGCGAAATCCCTGGCGAAATCGAACGGCAGGTTGGGCTGCAACACGCCGTTGATGACGTTGGCCGCCGTCCCGATCATCAGCGTGTAGCCGTCCTTCGGACCGCGAACCACCTGCTGCGCAGCGACGGTGCCGCCGCCGCCGGGCTTGTTTTCGATGAAGAACTGCTGGCCGAATTTTCGCGAGAGCTGCTCCGCCAGCACCCGCGCCGTCAGGTCGGCGGCGGCGCCGGGACCGAAGCCCACGACGATCCGGACCGGGTGGGAAGGGTAATCGCTTTCCGCGACGGCAACAGCCGGAGTCAGCAGGACCAGAACGAGCGCATGGCAAACCGCGGAAAGCCGCATCGTCGATTTCCTCCCGGCGCCTGAGGCGCTCTCATTTTCTCATCTGTCGCGACGGCGTCCCGTCGCGCCAATCAGTGCTTCTGTCCGTACAGCACCGGCACCGCCGAATCCACCACCACCTCGATCAGGCTGACGCCTTCTTGGCCAAAACTTCGGTTGAGGGCTGGCGCCAGTTCAACCGATTTGCTGACGCGCACCGCGTCGCAGCCCATGCCTTGCGCAAGTTTGACGAAGTCGATGCCGGGCAGATCGAGGCCGGGCACGTTGCGCACCTGCATCACCTGGCTGAACGAACGCATCGCGCCGTAGCCGGCATTGTTGATCACCACCACGGTCAGCGGGAGCTTGCGCTGCGCCGCGGTCCACAGCGCCTGGATCGAATACATCGCCGAGCCGTCGCCGATCAGGCAGACGGTGCGGCGCTTTGGGTGATGCAGCGCGATGCCCACCGCCGCCGGCAGGCTCCAGCCGAGGCCGCCGCTCGCCATGGTGTAAAAACTGTCCTGGCCGCGCATCGGCAGGAATTTATGCATGATCGGCCGGTGCGACGGCGCTTCCTCCACCAGCATCGCATCGTTGGGCATCGCCTGCGCCAGCGTGTGCAGCAGGAAATCCACCGGGATCGGGTCGGCGGGTTTCGGCGCCGGCGGTAGCACGCGGCCGGCCGGCACCGCGCGTTTGGTTGGGGCCAACAGATCGAGCAACATCGTCAGCGCCGGTTTCATGGTGGCGACGATGCTGGCGCCGACAGGGGTCACCGCGGCCGCGGTCGGATCGTCGGTGATCTGGAACAGCGTCGTGCCGCCGTCGAAGATCGATGCGTGGCCCTCGACATGGAAGGTGAATACCGGCGCGCCGATCACCACCACCAGATCGTGGTCGCGCAGCGCATCGGAGAGCTGCGCCGGCGAGGCGTGCAGGAAGCCCGAAAATAGCGGATGGCGCTCGGGGAAGCTGCAGCGCGCCGAGAATGGACTGACCCACACCGCGGCCTTGGTCTTCTCGGCGACCTCGACCATCAGGTCGACCGCCTGCGCCCGGTCGACGGCCGGGCCGATCACCAGCGCGGGGTTTTTGCTTTTGGAGAGCGTCGCGACCAGCGCGCGCATCGCCTCAGGGTCCGGGCCGAGTTCACGGCTGACGTGGCGCGCCTCGATCGCTGACGCCGGCTGGGCCCAGTCGTCGATCGGCACCGAGACGAAGGTCGGACCGCAGGGCGGCTGCATCGCCACGTAATAGGCCCGCGCGATCGCCGCCGGCACGTCCTGCGCGCGCGCCGGCTCGACGCTGTATTTGACGTAGGGCCGCGGAAATTCCGAGGCGCGGTCGGCATACAGAAACGCCTGCAGCGGCATGATGCTGCGCGCCTGCTGGCCGGCGGTGATCACCAGCGGCGTCTGGTTGCGATGCGCGGTGTAGATGTTGCCGAGCGCATTGCCGACCCCGGCGGCCGAATGCAGGTTGACGAAGCCGGCATTGCGGGTGGCCTGGGCGTAGCCGTCGGCCATGCCGATCACCGAGGCTTCCTGCAATCCCAGCACGTAGTCGATGTCGTCGGGCCAGTCGCTGAGGAACGGCAATTCGGTCGAACCCGGATTGCCGAACACCTTCTTGATGCCGAAGCCGCGCAGCAGCTCGAAAGTGGCCTGCTTGACGGTGACGGCGGACGCGGCGGGTTTGCGGGGCACGGGAGATCCTTGGGCTGGAAGTTTTTTGTTTGATGATTCGCTTGCTACGTGACGACAGTCACCACTCCGCATTCGCCTTCATCGTGGGCTGTCCCGCCGAATTTGCCGTCCACAGCTCCATGCCCGCGTCATTCTCATTGGCGTTGACGCTGAATTCGCTGCCGTCGAACAGCGGCTGCACGCCGCGATAGGTAAACTTCTTCGGCGCGGCGTCGCCGTGCAGGCGCGAGGCGTATTCCACCAATAGCGCCGCCTGCATCGGGCCGTGAAAGATCAGGCCCGGATAGCCTTCGACCTTGGTGACGTAGTCGCGGTCGTAATGGATGCGGTGGCCGTTGAAGGTCAGCGCCGAATAACGGAACAGCAGCACCGGGTCGGCCATGTGGGTTTCGCGATGCGCTGCGGCTGGTGGCGCTGCGGAGGGTTTGGCCGGCGGCTGCGCGCCGGTCGGTACATCGCGATAGACGATGTCCTGCCGCTCACGAATGGCGACACCGCGTGCGGTGGAGATGACGTGCTTCACCGCCACGAAACACAGCGTTCCGGTACTGCCGGTCTTCATGGTGACGTCAGAAATCGTCGAGGTCCGCGTCGCTTCGTCGCCGACGCGCAGCGTGTCGAGCCATTCGAGTTCGCCGCCGGCCCACATCCGGCGCGGCAGCGGCACCGGCGGTAGGAAACCACCGCGGGCGGGATGGCCGTCGGGGCCGAGTTCGGACATCGGTGCCACCGGCTGCGCCAGGCACCAATGCACGGTGTGGGGTGCGGCATCGCCGGCCTTTGGCGCGCCGATGTCCAGAAACAACGTCGCGCGGAGCCCGCGCACCAGCTGCGCGGTGACGGTGTCGGAAGCCTCGGTCGAGCGCCCGATCCATTGCCGCAGATGGTCGAGGTCGAGCGCTTGCGTCATGATCGCACCGCCTTCGGCGCGACCTTGCCGGCTTCTTCCCGCGTCGCGTTCGAGCCGGACGTGCCGATGCCCGGCACGGCGCCGTAGTGGCGCGGCTGTTCCATCACGATCGCGGCCGGTGCGGGATAGGTCACCATCCCGTTCGGCGTATCGACCTCGATGCGCCGCAGATGCGGATGCTTGGCGAGGTCGGTCATGGTGTTGACCTCGGCGAAGGCGATGTCGGCATCGCTCAGGCTCTTCAGCAAGGCGTCGCGCGTCATCGCCGCAAAACTGTCACCGACCGCCTTGTCGGTCAGCGCCCGGTTACGAACCCGCTCCACCATGTTGAAGAACCTGGGATCGTCGGGCAGCTTCGGCTGGCCCAGCACGTCGGCGCAGAGTTTCTTCCATTCGCGTTCGCTCTGGATCGCGATCAGGATATCCTTGCCGTCCTTCGAGCGGAACACGCCGTAGGGCGCGATCGAGGGATGCGCGAGGCCAATTCGTTTGGGCTCATTACCGGCTTCGGTGTTGAGCAGCGGCACCGTCAGCCAGTCGGCCATGACGTCGAACATCGAGACGCGGATGTCGGCGCCCTTGCCGGTGCGGGATCGTCCGATCAGCGCCTCGAGGATGGCGGCGTGCGCGGTGGCGCCGGTGGAAATATCGACGATCGACAGCCCGACCCGCGAGGGTCCCTCCGGTCCGCCGGTGATCGACGACAGCCCGCTCTCGGCCTGGATCAGCAGGTCATAGGCCTTGCGATCGGCATAGGGGCCTTCATGGCCGTAGCCGGTGATGGTGCAACAGATCAGCGCCGGGTAATCCTGGCGCAGTCGCTCCAGTGTGAAGCCGAGTTTATCCATCGAGCCAGGTTTCAGGTTCTGGATCAGAACATCGGCCTTGGCGATCAGCTCTTCCAGGGCCTGGCGGCCGTCTTTGGTGGCGAGATCGATCACCACCGAATCCTTGCCGCGGTTGAGCCACACAAAGTAGCTGCTCTGGCCTTTGGCTGCCGCATCATAGCCGCGGGCGAAATCGCCTTCCGGCCGCTCGATCTTGATGACGTGGGCGCCGGCGTCGGCGAGACGCGAGCTGCAAAATGGCGCGGCGACCGCCTGTTCGACGGCGATGACGGTCAGTCCTTCAAGCGGCAGCATGGTCGTTACTCACTAAAAATCGTTTCTCAGTACGAGCGCGGCATGCCGAGCACATGCTCAGCGACATAGGACAGCACCAGATTGGTCGAGATCGGCGCCACTTGATACAGCCGCGTTTCGCGGAACTTGCGCTCGACGTCGTATTCCTCGGCAAAACCAAAACCGCCATGGGTCTGCACGCAGGCATTGGCGGCTTCCCAGGAGGCGTCGGCGGCGAGCATCTTGGCCATGTTGGCCTCGGCGCCGCAATCGAGCCCGGCTTCATATTTGCGCGCGGCTTCCTTCACCATCAATTCGGCGGCCCGCATCGCCGCGTAGGCCTTGGCGATCGGAAACTGCACGCCCTGGTTCTGGCCGATCGGGCGGCCAAACACCACGCGCTCCTTGGCATAGGCGGTGGCCTTGGCAATGAACCATTTGGCGTCGCCGACGCATTCGGCGGCAATCAGAATGCGCTCGGCATTCATGCCGGAGAGAATGTAGCGAAAGCCCTTGCCTTCTTCGCCGATCAAATTCTCCGCCGGCACCCGCAAATCGGTGAAGAACACCTCGGTGGTGGAGTGGTTCATCATGGTGCGGATCGGGCTGATCGAGAGGCCCTTGCCCTTGGCTTCCTTCATGTCGACCAGGAACACCTACATCCCGTCGGTACTCTTCTTGGACTCTTCCTTCGGCGTGGTGCGCGCCAGCAGGATCATCAGGTCGGAATATTCGGCGCGGCTGGTCCAGATCTTCTGGCCGTTGACGATGTAGTCGTCATTGCCGTCGCGCTTGGCAAAGGTTTTCAGCGAGGTGGTATCGGTGCCGCTGGTCGGCTCGGTGACACCAAAGGCCTGCAGGCGGACTTCGCCGCTGGCGATCTTTGGCAGCCACTTGGCCTTCTGTTCTTCGCTGCCGTGCCGGAGCAAGGTACCCATTGTGTACATCTGGGCATGGCAGCCGCCGCCGTTGCAGCCGGCGCGCTGGATCTCTTCCAGGATCGCCGCCGCGGCGGAGATTTTCAGTCCTGAGCCGCCATATTCCTCCGGGATCAGCACCGAGAGGTAACCGGCCTCGGTCAGCGCATCGACGAACGCCTGGGGATAGGCCATCTCGCGATCGAGCTTGCGCCAATATTCGCCGGGAAACTGCGCACAGAGTTTGGCGACCGCGTCGCGGATGTCGGCGAATTCGTCTGGTTCGGTGTAGGTCATCGGAACTCGGCTGGCAGATCGAGGGCGCGCATCGTCGCGGTGGCAAACGCACAGAGGCGTTCGGACGAAGCATCCCGGGTGAAGACCTCGATCGTGGCGACGCCGAGCGATCCGGTCATTTTCAGGGTTTTGGCGCGGGCGACAAGCTCATCGCCGTCCGCCGGCTCAAGAAAATTCACTTTCAGCTCGACGGTCACGCCGATCCGGCCTTTCGGCAGGCCGGAGGTCACGGCGATGCCGGCGGCTTGGTCGGCCAGCGCGGTGATCACCCCGCCGTGGAAATGCCCCATGAATTGCAGCAGGTCGTCGCGGCGCGCCAGCGCCACCTCGGCGCTGCCAGCCTCGACCGCGATCACGCGAAAACCGGCGGCCCGGGTGAAGCCATGCCCGGTAATGGCTTCGGCCAGGCTCGGATCATTGAGCCTCGGAGGATTGAGACTTGGCGGATTGAGGTTCGGCGGGTTCGGGTTGCTGCTCAAGATGTGCTTCGATTTGCTGGCATTGGCGCCGGCAAATCACCCATGCAAATCAGGCATGTATGCGCACCGGCAAGGACTCGTAACCCTTCACGAAGCTCGAATACACCCGCTTGGGCTCTCCCACAACTTCAATATGATCGAAGCGTTTGAGCATTTCCTGCCATACGATCTTGAGCTGCAATTCGGCCAGCCGCATGCCGACGCAGCGGTGGATGCCGAAGCCGAACGACAGATGGGTCCGCGGCCGGGCGCGGTCGATGATGAAGTCGTTCGGGTTCTCGATCACCTCTTCATCGCGGTTGCCCGAGACGTACCACATCACCACCCGGTCGCCTTTTTTGATGGACTTGCCGCCGAGCTCGGTATCGACCAGCGCAGTGCGCCGCATATGCGCCAGCGGGGTCTGCCAGCGGATCACTTCCGGCACCATGGTGTCGATCAGGTCGGGATTTTCGCGCAGCTTCTTGTACTGGTCGGGGTTCTCGTTCAGCGCCAGTACCGATCCGGTCATGGTGTTGCGGGTGGTGTCGTTGCCGCCGACGATCAGGAGAATGATGTTGCCCATCAGATTGTCGGGGTCCATGTGCCGGGTGGCGTCGCTGTGCGCCATCATGGAGATCAGGTCGTTGCGCGGTTCGGCATTGACACGTTCGTTCCAGAGCTTGGTAAAATAGGTCGCGCATTCGCTCATTTCGTCGCGGCGCTGCTCCTCGGATTCCACGATCATGCTTTTCGGCAGCGCGGTCGAAACGTCGCTCCACCGCGTCAGCTTGCGGCGTTCCTCCCACGGAAAGGCGAACAGCGTCGCCAGCATTTGCGTGGTCAGCTCGATCGAAACCCGGTCGACGAAATTGAAGGTCTCGTTGCGAGGCAGGGCGTCCAGCACCTTGCCGGCGCGCTGCCGGATCAGGATCGCCAACTCGTCGAGATGGGTCGGCGTGAACATCGGTGACACGGTCTTGCGCTGGGCGCCGTGCCGCGGCTGGTCCATGGCAATGAAACTCGGCCAGTCATAGCCCTGCGGTACGTCCCGGATCGAAATGCCGCCGAGGCTGACGTCGGACGAGAAGATGCCGTGGTTGGTGTCGACATGCATGATGTCGTTGTATTTGGTCACCGACCAATAGGGTTCGATCGGCGCATTGGTGCAGTAGTGCACCGGCTCTTCCTTGCGCAGCCGCTCGAAATACGGCCACAGCGTGTCGGTGCTGAACAGCCGCGGCGCGCCGGGATGAAAATCCTTCAGCGGCATCGCATAGGCCTCTTCGCGCGCGGCGCGCTGTCGGGCGGCTTTCTCGGTCTCGATGGTGCCGTGCATGCTTCCTCGCTATTTTGTCTGTTCGGGCGCCTGATCAACCGGGGATAGCTCTTGCTATCCCGGGATGCGCACCGGCAACGTCTCATAACCCTTGACGAAACTGGAATATACCCGCTTCGGCTCGCCGACCACCTCGATATTGTCGAAGCGCTTCATGATTTCTTCCCACACGATCTTCAACTGAAGTTCGGCCAGCCGGATCCCGACGCAGCGGTGGATGCCGAAGCCGAAGGAAAGATGGGTGCGGGGACGGGCGCGGTCAATGACGAAGTCGTTCGCTTGCTCGATCACGTCTTCATCGCGGTTCCCCGAGACGTACCACATCACCACTTTGTCGCCTTTTTTGATGGATTTGCCGCCGAGCTCGGTGTCCGCCAGCGCGGTCCGGCGCATATGCGCCAGCGGCGTCTGCCAGCGGATGATCTCCGGCACCATGCTGTCGATCAGTTCCGGATGGTCGCGCAGCTTCCGGTATTCGCCGGGAAACTGGTTCAGCGCGAATACGCCGCCCGACAATGAATTGCGCGTGGTGTCGTTGCCGCCGACAATCAGGAGAATGATGTTGCCGAGGAAATTCTGCGAATCGAGATCGCGCGTGGCCTCGCTGTGCGCCATCATCGAGAGCAGATCGCTTTTCGGCGGCGCGTTCATTCGCTCTTTCCAAAGTGTCGCGAAATAATCGCCGCAGGCGATCAGTTCGGCCTGGCGCTTTTGCTCCGCGGCTTCGGTCTGCGGCAGCGTGGTGGCGACATCCGACCAGTGCGTCAGCTTGCGGCGTTCCTCCCAGGGGAAGTCGAACAGCGTCGCCAGCATCTGGGTGGTAAGCTCGATGGAAACGCGATCGACCCAGTCGAAGGTTTCGTTGCGCGGCAGGGCGTCGAGCACCTGTCCGGCGCGCTGCCGGATCGTGTCCGCCAGCTGGTCGAGATGGGTCGGCGTGAACATCGGCGCCACCGTCTTGCGCTGGGCGCTGTGGGTCGGCTGGTCCATCGCAATGAAACTCGGCCGCCGATAATCGACGCCGGCGTCGCGGATGGTGATGCCGCCGAACACCGCCGCCGACGAGAACACCTCGTGATTGGTTTCGACCTTCATGATGTCGTTGTATTTGGTCACCGACCAATACGGCCCGAACACGCTGTCCTTGCAATAATGAATCGGGTCTTCCTTGCGCAGCCGTTCGAAATACGGCCAGAACGTATCATCGCGAAACAGTTCGGGATCGCCGGGATCGAATTTGTCGAGCGGAATGCCATAGGCGCGCTCCCGCGCCGCCGTCTGCGCGTCGTCCCTTGCAACGTCCAGCGTACCGTGCATCGCAGCTCTCCCTGATTGAGGCTTCGGCGGTTGGTTCCGGAAGCGCATGTTTGTGCGAATTACATCCCGTTGTGGCCGGGAGGGCAAGGGCGTTCGCTTTCGCCGGTGACGACGGATCATGACCGAATACCGCAGAGCGAAATAAGCAGCCCACTCCCTTCTCAGGTCCCTCCACCCGTGACATGGTTGCCGCCAAACAACGCTCCGGCGCGCAGCCCGCGCCGATCTAAAGGAGGCCGCCTCGACCATGATTCCCAATGCGCAACGGATGTTCAATTTCGACCTCGGCGAGACCGCGGATGCGATCCGCGAGACGGTTCGCGATTTCTCGTCTCACGAGATCGCGCCGCGCGCCGACGAGATCGACAAGACCAACCAGTTCCCGCGCGACCTGTGGCCCAAGTTGGGGGCGCTCGGCCTGCACGGCATTACCGTCGAGGAGGAATATGGCGGCTCCGGCCTCGGCTATCTCGAGCATTGCATTGCGCTCGAGGAAATCTCGCGGGCCTCGGCGTCGGTGGGGTTGAGCTATGGCGCGCATTCCAATCTCTGCGTCAACCAATTGCGGCGCAACGGCAGCGACGCGCAGAAGCGGAAATATCTGCCGAAACTGATTTCGGGCGAGCATGTCGGCGCGCTGGCGATGTCGGAACCCGGCTCGGGTTCCGACGTGGTGTCGATGACGACGCGCGCCGACAAGAAGGGCGATCGTTATATTCTCAACGGCAGCAAGATGTGGATCACCAACGGCCCGATCGCCGAGACGCTGGTGGTCTATGCCAAGACCGATCCCACTGCCGGCCCGCGCGGCATCACCGCCTTCATCATCGAGAAGGGCATGAAGGGATTTTCCACCGCGCAGAAGCTCGACAAGCTTGGCATGCGCGGCTCCGACACCGGCGAACTGGTGTTCGTTGATTGCGAAGTGCCGGAAGAGAACGTGCTCAACGAGGTCGGGCGCGGCGTCAACGTGCTGATGTCCGGCCTCGATTACGAACGCTCCGTGCTCGCCGCGGGGCCACTCGGCATCATGCAGGCCTGCCTCGACGTGGTGATGCCCTATGTGCACGAGCGCAAGCAGTTCGGCCAGCCGATCGGCACCTTCCAGCTGGTGCAGGGCAAGATCGCCGACATGTACACCACGATGAACGCGTCGCGCGCCTATGTCTACGCCGTGGCCAAAGCCTGCGACCGCGGCGAGACCACCCGCGAGGACGCCGCCGGCGCCATTTTGTACGCCTCCGAAAAGGCCACCCAATGCGCACTCGACGCCATCCAGCTGCTCGGCGGCAACGGCTATATCAACGATTATCCGACTGGCCGGCTGCTGCGCGACGCCAAGCTCTACGAGATCGGCGCCGGCACCAGCGAAATCCGCCGCATGCTGATCGGGCGGGAATTGTTCGACAAGTCGGCGTAGTCGGCGGGATACTCACCACGCGTCGTCCCGGCCCCCGAGCCGGGACCCAGAACCCCTGGCGTCGCGTTTTCAGAAATGAAGCGCGGAACGGCTTTCTTCAACTAAGATAGGCAAGGGGATCTGGGTCCCGGCTCAAGGCCGGGACGACTCGCGGAGGGGGCCCCGTTAATGTTACCCACGTCACATAACCTCGCTATCGAACCGGGTTAGGTCTCGAATGACCAATGCACAGGCATGCTTTTGCCATTCGATCCCGATGGAGCCGATCCCGTGAACCAGATGATTTCCGTGCCATCGTCGCCACCACCGCTGCCGCCCTTGCCGCCGGTGCGGGTGTCGTTCTCCGGCGATCGCGGTGAATTCCGCGCTCTGGTGACGCGGGGCGCCTTGCTCGAACTCGTCACCGTCGGATTCTACCGGTTCTGGCTTGCGACCGACATGCGCCGTCATCTGTGGTCGAATACTGCGATCGACGGCGACGCGGCGGAATATACCGGCCGGGCCAAGGAACTCTTGATCGGATTCCTGATCGCGCTTGCCATCATCGTGCCGGTCTATCTGGCTTATTTCATTGCCGGCCTCGAGGCCGAGCGCATCCAAGCCTTTGCCAGCACGCCCTTGCTGATCTTTCTCTATGTGTTCGGCCAGTTCGCGACCTATCGCGCGCGACGCTACCGGCTGACCCGCACCGTGTGGCGCGGAGTGCGGTTCTGGATGAGCGGTTCGGGCTGGGCCTATGCGATGCGCGCGGTGCTCTGGGGCATCTTGATGATCCTGACCCTGGGCCTGATCCTGCCCTGGCGCGAAGCGGCGCTGGAACGCTACAAGATGCGGCACTCTTATTACGGCGACCTTCAAGGCAGTTTTGAGGGGCACGGCTGGGAGTTCTTCAAGCGCGGCTGGTGGCTGTGGCCGCTCGCGGGGCTGTCATTCGTCGTCTACCCGCTGGCGCCGTTCGTCTACGCCGCCTTCAAGGCGGTGGAGTGGCGCTGGTGGCTGTCCGGCATCCGGTTCGGCGGTGTGCGGCTGGAATCGACCATGACCCGCGGCGCGCTGATGGGGCTGTACTGGAAGGCGATCGGCTGGGCCGTGCTGCTGTTCACCGGCTTTCTTGCCTATGGCGCGCTGTGCGCGATGCTGCTGGCCAGCATGAGCGGAACGCCGCTCGAGGAATATTTCAAAGCTGTCGTGGCGTCGCGCGATCTGCTCGCCGCCATTCCGCTGATGGTGCTGATCGGCATCGGTTATCTGGCGCTGGCGCTCGCGCTCAATGTCGTGATGCGGGTCTATCTGGTGCGCGATCTGTGGGCGCGGGTGATCGCCACGACGGCGGTTCACAACATCGCAGCTGCGGCCAATGTCTCGGCGCGTGGCGAACTCGCCAACGCGCTCGGCGAGGGCTTTGCCGACGGCCTCGACGTCGCCGGTTTCTAACTTGAACGCGGGTTCCGATGGATCATGATGCTGCAAGCGACGCTGTCGCTCCTGGCCCGTTGTTCTATTTCGATGGCACGTCGAGCCGCCGCCATGTGGTGACGCTCGACTTCAAAGACCGATTGGAGATCCGCGAAGACGACCAGACCCTGGCGCAGTGGTCTTATGACGACATCCGCCGCGCCGACGCGCCGCACAACACGCTGCGCGCCACCTGCCTGACCGCACCGGCCTTGGCGCGGCTGGAAATTCGCGATCAGGCCCTGGCGGCCGAGTTGGTCGCGCGCTGCGCACGGCTGGATGAGGGTCTTCCCGGTCGCCGCGGCGTCGCGGCCATCGTCGGCTGGTCGCTGGCGGCGGCGGTTTCGATCGTTCTCGTGGTGCTGTTCGGTGTCCCGCTCGCCGCGGACCGGCTGGCGCCGCTGATTCCGCAGAGCTTCGAAAAGCGCCTCGGCGATGTCGCCGACGGCCAGATCAGGACGCTGTTCGGCGGCAAGGTTTGCAATGATCCGCCGGGGCAGGCCGCCTTCAACAAGCTCGTGAATACGCTTCGCCGGTCTTCCGGTCTCGATACTTCGGTCGAATCCGCGGTGCTGTCGACGCCGATTCCCAACGCGATCGCGCTGCCCGGCGGCCGGATCTATCTGTTCGGCGGGCTGCTGGCGAAGGCCGACAATGCCGATGAGATCGCCGGTATCCTGGCGCACGAACTCGGCCATCTGAAGCACCGCGACAACACGCGAGGCCTGATCGCCAATGGCGGCACCTCGTTCCTGATCGGATTGCTGTTCGGCGATATCACCGGTTCGAGCGCGCTGATCTTTGCCTCGCGGTCGCTGGTCACAGCGTCCTATTCGCGCGAAGCCGAGCACAGCGCCGATACCTTCGCCATCGATACGATGCACGGGCTCGGCCGTTCGCCAAAACCGATGGGCGAATTGATGTTCCGGGTGACCGGAAAGGAAGCCGACAAGGGTATTACCATTCTGGCGAACCATCCTTTGACCGAGGACCGCCTGGCGCGGATGAACAAGGAAGACGGCCCGCCGGGCGGGCCGCCTTTGCTGACGCCGGAAGAATGGAAATCGCTGAAGGCGATTTGTAATTCGAAGAGCTGATTGTTCTTACCTCGCCCCGCTTGCGGCAGGGCAATCGCATATGAAACGA